>NZ_CAWLMI010000015.1:0-52145 GCF_963862045.1 Aeromonas sp. 159
CACCGGCTCGACAAGATGACCTCCGGCCTGGTGCTGCTGGCCCGCACCACAGAGGCGAACCGTGAGCTGAGCATGGCTTTTGCGGCCCGCGAGGTGAGCAAGCAGTATCTGGCGCTCTCCGATCGCAAACCCAAGAAGAAGCAGGGTTGGGTGAAGGGGGATATGCAAAAGGGGCGCGGCGGCAGCTGGATGCTGGCGCGCACGCTGGATAATCCTGCTATCAGCTGGTTTGATTCGGTGCCGGTGCGCGAGGGGCTGCGGCTCTATCGCATCAAACCGCAGACCGGCAAGACCCACCAAATCCGGGTTGCCCTCAAAAGTATCGGCGCCCCCATTCTCGGGGATGAGCGCTATGGCGGCACGCCAGCCGATCGCGGCTATCTGCATGCCTGGCGATTGAGTTTTACCCTGGCGGGCGAGCCGTTCGACTTTGTATGTCCGCCCGATGTGGGGAGTGAATTTGTCACTCCCGAGCTCACGGCAGCCATCGCTGCCCTTGCGCCCTGATGCTTATGCGCCCAGCGTCTGACACCATTATCCATTCAGCGATAGATCGTGATCCTGACGGGGGCACTCCGCGCTGGATCCTGGCCGACTTTGACGACACCCTGGCCCCCGGCGACAGCCACGCCGGTCTGCTGTGCTATATCCTGCGCCGTCGGATCTGGCCGCTGCTGCTGTTGCCAGTGATTGCGCTGGGTGGGTTGGTCTATTTGCTGCCAAGTCAGCGGCGGCGCGGTATCTCCCTGATCTGGTGGGCCATCACGCTTTGGCTCTCTCCCCTCGGCTGGCGCAAGCTGGTGCGCGCCTATTGCCGCACCAGGCCGGGGCTGTATCGTCAGGCTCGCGAATTGCTGCAAAGCGAGGGGGCGCGCTGCTGGGTGATCTCCGCCAGCCCCTGCGCGCTGGTGCGGGCCCAGCTCTATCAGCAACTGCCCGGCCAGTTGCCCCACCGGATCATTGGCTCGCAGATGCACTACCGTTTTGGCGGCCTGATGCCCCGCTTCTATTGCCACGGCCAGCACAAGCTGTTGCCAGAGATTTGCGCCCTCGATGCCGAGCTGGCCTTGAGCGACAGCCTGCACGATCTGCCGCTGCTGGAGTTGGGGAAAGAGGCGTGGTTGATCAATCCGACGCCTGTGCGACTGCAAAAGGCCCGGGCCTGCTTGCCCCATCTGATGGTCAAAAACTGGCAACTGTAATGCAAAGCTGACAGCCATACTGGTCGTCACCGTTTGATCCGCAGGGCTGCGGCTTGAATGTCACAATTCATTTACATCTTTTGCTGCCAGCTGCGAAAAACTATCTGCAACCCGCCTCTTCTCTTCCTGCTACACCCTGCCTCTAATGAAACAAGTTGTTAACACTTGCTGCGCCGCTGCGTGCCGCAATCCGTTTTAACCGAATCAAGAGCAAGGAGCGCCCGATGAATGCCACCTCTTCCGCCACCCATACCATCAATCCGTTAGGCACAGACGGTTTCGAGTTTGTCGAGTACACAGCCCCCGATGCCAAGGGGATTGCCGCCCTCAAGAGCCTGTTTGTTTCGCTCGGGTTTGCCGAGGTCGCCAAGCACAAACACAAGCAGTGCTGGCTCTACCGGCAGGGGGATATCAACTTCGTGGTCAATGCTGAGCCTCACTCCCAGGCGGAGCAGTTTGCCAGCCTGCACGGGCCGAGCGTTTGCGGCATGGCATTTCGGGTGAGCGATGCGGGCAAAGCCCAGCAGTACGCCATCGCCAAGGGGGCCAAGCCCTTTGTTGGCAAAATTGGCCCCATGGAACTCAATATTCCCGCCATCTACGGTATCGGCGAGAGCACGCTCTCCTTTGTCGACCGTTATGGCGACAAGGGCTCCATCTATGACGTGGATTTTGTCTTCTACCCCGACTGGCAGTCCCGTATGGCAGAGGTAGATGCCGGTCTTATGGAGATCGATCACCTGACCCATAACGTGCATCGCGGCAATATGGATGTCTGGTCCAACTTCTATGAGCGGATCGGCAACTTCCGCGAAATTCGCTACTTCGATATCGAGGGCAAGCTGACCGGGCTGCATTCACGCGCCATGACCGCCCCCTGCGGCAAGATCCGCATCCCCATCAACGAGTCGGCGGATGACAAGTCCCAGATTGAGGAGTACCTGCGTCAGTACAAGGGGGAGGGGATCCAGCACATCGCCATGGCCTCCAGCGATATCTACCACACCATCCGTACCCTGCGCAGTCGCGGTACCGGCTTTATGCCGACGCCCGATACCTACTACGAGAAGGTGAACAGCCGGGTCGAGGGGCATCAGGAGGATCTGGCGGCCCTCAAAGAGCTGCGCATCCTCATCGACGGCTCCCCCACCAAGGATGGCATCCTGCTGCAGATCTTTACCGACACCGTGATAGGCCCGGTCTTCTTCGAGATTATCCAGCGCAAGGGCAACGAAGGGTTTGGCGAGGGCAATTTCAAGGCACTGTTTGAATCGATCGAGCTGGACCAGATCCGCCGTGGCGTGCTGGATGGCGGTGAGGATGAGAAGGGTGCCCGCAAAGAGGGAGCGAGCAATGCGTAACTGGATTAACTTCCCCCATCGGGAGGGGACCCACTCCCGACAGGCCCATGCCGACCTGCCGGAACAGGCCATCTATGAGCGCGAGCTGGGGCGCAGCGGCTTTTTTGGCCCCGCTACCCACATGCACCACAAGCATGCCCCCACCGACTGGAGCAGTTGGGAGGGGCCGCTGCGGCCACGGTTGTTTGACCTTAATGCCCTGCAAGAGGAGGTGAGTTCCCTCTCCCCTTGGGTGGCTCCCGACATTCTCAGCAACCCCCACTGCCGCTATCGCATCTGGCGGCTCTCCGAGGCGATGCCGTTTCTGGTGCGCAACGCCGACGGTGACGAGCTGCTCTTTATCCACGAGGGGGGCGGCGAGTTCTTCTGCGACTACGGCCACCTTACTCTGCGCGATGGCGACTACGTGGTGATCCCCCGCGGCACCATGTGGCGCATCGAGCCGACGGCGCCCCTGTTTATCCTGATGATCGAGGCGACCAACGACAGCTACCAGCTGCCGGACAAGGGGCTGGTGGGTAATCACGCCATCTTCGACCCGACGGCGCTCGATGTGCCCGCCATCAATGAGCACTTTTTAGCCCAGCAGGATGAGAATCCCTGGTCGCTGCAGGTGAAGCGCCACGATCAGGTATCGGTCATCACCTGGCCGTTCAACCCGCTGGATGCGCAGGGGTGGCACGGGGATTTGTGCGTGGTGCGCCTCAACTGGCGGGATATTCGCCCGCTGATGAGCCACCGCTACCATCTGCCGCCGTCGGCCCATTCGACCTTTGTGGCGAGCCGCTTCGTGATTTGTACCTTTGTGCCGCGCCCCATCGAGAGCGATCCCGGCGCCCTCAAGGTGCCCTTCTATCACAGCAATGACGATTATGATGAGGTGCTCTTTTACCACGCCGGGGACTTCTTCAGCCGGGACAATATCGAGCGGGGCATGGTCACCTTCCATCCCGCCGGTTTCACCCACGGCCCCCATCCCAAGGCGTTTGCGGCAGGGCAGGCCTATGCCAAGAAGTTCACCGACGAGGTGGCGGTGATGCTCGATACCCGCGATGCGCTGAACGTTGGCAGTCTGTGCGAAGGGATCGAGAACACCCGGTATGTCTCCAGCTGGCAGCGCCCGGACGCTGCTGCCGGCAAATAAGGAATCGCTTATGAAATTGGCAACATTGAACAATGGCAAGCGCGATGGCGCTTTGGTGGTGGTGAGCCGGGATCTGACCCGGGCTGTACGGGTGAGCGAGATTGCTCCCACCCTGCAGGCCGCTCTCGACGAGTGGGCCGAGGTTGCCCCCAGGCTGGAGGCTGTCTATCAGCAGCTTAACGAAGTCCGTGCGGCCGAGGCGTTCCCCTTTGACGAAGCGTCTTGCCTCTCTCCGCTGCCGCGCGCCTATCAGTGGGCCGATGGCAGCGCCTACGTCAACCATGTGGAGCTGGTGCGCAAGGCGCGCGGCGCCGAGATGCCGGAGAGCTTCTGGCACGATCCGTTGATGTATCAGGGGGGCTCCGACAGTTTTCTCGCCCCCCGTGGCCCCATCGTGATGGGTTCGGAAGAGTGGGGGATCGATTTCGAGTCGGAAGTCGCCATCATCACCGACGACGTGCCGATGGGGGTGAGCCCGCAGGGGGCCGCCAGTCACGTCAAGCTGCTGATGCTGGTCAACGATGTGAGCCTGCGCAACCTCATTCCGGGGGAGCTGGCCAAGGGCTTTGGCTTCTTTCAGTCCAAGCCGTCTAGCGCCTTCTCGCCGGTGGCCATCACCCCGGACGAGCTCGGCGATGACTGGCGCGATGGCAAGGTGCTGCTGCCCCTGCACACCCATCTGAATGGTGCCCTGTTTGGCGCACCTGATGCCGGGGTGGACATGACCTTCAGCTTCTTCGATCTGATTGCCCATGCCGCCAAGACCCGTCCCCTTGGCGCTGGCTGCATCATCGGCTCGGGCACCGTCTCCAACTACGATCGCAGCGCCGGTTCATCCTGCATCGCCGAGCGCCGCATGCTGGAAATTCTTGATTGTGATCAAGCTATAACCCCCTATTTGCAGTTTGGTGATAGAGTGTCGATCGCGATGGAAGATCGCTCTGGCCAAAACCTGTTTGGCACCATCTCTCAACAGGTGGTGCCAGCGAGCGGTCAGGGAGGTTGATGGCCAGCGCCGGTTGGCGGCAAGGATTTTCGGGATATGTCCGGATCACGACGAACCCTCAACCGGTGCCGGATACACAAGGAGGCAGGTGGTGAGCACCTGCCGGGCTTCGGGCCCAGATAAGATGCAGGGACAGATTATGTTGCAGTTGTTTGGCTATTGGCGTTCGTCGGCAAGTTTTCGGGTGCGGATCGTGTTGCAGCTCAAGGGGCTCGCCTATGAGCAGCACCCCATCAATTTGCGGCAAGGCGAGCAGAGCGAGAAGGCTTATCGCCGGATCAACCCGCAAGGGCTGGTGCCGTTTCTGGTGGATAGCGATGTGCAGATCGGTCAGTCGGTCGCCATCATGGAGTACCTTGACGAGACCTATCCAGCCTACTCACTGATGCCCTCTTCCCCCGACGCGCGGGCCCGGGTGCGCCAGATCGTCAACATGATCGCCTGCGATATCCACCCGCTCAACAATCTGCGGGTGCTCAACTATCTGGAAGAACACTTCAGGGCCAACAACGAGCAGGAGGCTCGCTGGTATCGCCACTGGATTGACGAGACCTTCACCGCCCTCGAACAGCTGTTGATGACCACCGCCGGTGTCTACTGCGTCGGCAACGAAGTAACCCTGGCCGACTGCATGCTGGTGCCCCAGGTCTACAACGCTCGTCGCTACGACATGACCCTGGACGATTACCCCACTATCCGCCGCATCGTCGCCAACTGCGAACAGTTGCAAGCCTTTATCAAGGCGGCCCCGGCCAACCAGCCGGACGCGCAGTGACCTACTGACTTGAATCGCGGGATGGCGTCAACACGCCATTCATAAACAAGGGCCCCACTGTGTGGGGCCCTTGTTTGTTAACGGCACTCCAGTTTGCTGGCGTGCCTCTTTCTGTTCAGAGGGGATCAGGCTCCCTGCTCCGGGCGGGCGTCCGGGATCAGCGGATCGGCTTTGCGGCGGCGCAGCAGGCGTACCAGCGGGGGCAGGGTGATCACTGCAATGGCCAGTACCAGCAGGGTCTGGCTGATGCCGCTGCTCCACAGGATGGCGGTGTCGCCATTGCTGATGGAGAGGGCGCGGCGCAGGTTCTGCTCCAGCATTTCACCCAGCACGAAGCCCAGAATGAGCGGTGACATGGGGAAGTGCATCTTGCGCAGCAGGTAGCCAAAGACCCCGAGGGCCACCATCAGCAGCAGATCGAAGGTAGTGCTGTGCACCGCATAGACTCCCACCGCCGAGACGCTGGCGATGGCGGGTACCAGAAACCAGAGCGGGATGGAGAGCATGCGGGTAAAGAGCCCCACCATGGGGATGTTCATCACCAGCAGCATGACGTTGGCCAGCAAGAGGGCGGCGATCAGTCCCCACACTACATCGGGCTGTTCGGTGAACATGGTGGGGCCCGGAGTGATGTTGTAGAGGGTCAGTGCCCCCATCATCACCGCCGTGGTGCCCGACCCCGGCACTCCCAGTGTCAGCATGGGGATAAAGGAGCCGCAGGCTGAGGCGTTGTTGGCCGCCTCCGGCGCGGCCACGCCGCGAATGTCCCCTTCGCCGAATTTGGCATTGGGCCCCGCCAGTCGCTTCTCGGTCATGTAGGTGATGGCACTGGCGATGGTGGCACCGGCACCGGGCAGAATGCCGACGAAGAAGCCGATGGTGGAGGAGCGCAACATGGTGCCGGTGCAATGGACCAGCTCTTTGAAGTTGAACAGCATCCGCCCGGTGGTGCGCACCAGCTTGCCGCCACCGCTGGTGTGTTCCAGCATCAGCAGGATTTCGCTCACCGAGAAGAGGCCAATCACCACCACGATAAACTGCACCCCGTCCGAGAGGTGAACGCTGTCGAAGGTGAAGCGATAGACGCCGGTATTGGCATCCACTCCAACGGTGGCGAGCCCGAGCCCAATCAGCGCCGCCATAAAGGATTTGAGCGGGTTCTGGCTCATCATGCTGCCGAGGCAGGCGATGGCGAACACCATCAGGGCGAAATACTCCGCCGGGCCGAAGGCCAGTGACCAGCGCGCCAGCGCCGGAGCGAACAGGATGATGCCGCCGATGGCGAGCATGGAGCCGACAAAGGAGCTGACCGCCGAGATGGAGAGGGCCACTCCCGCCTTGCCCTGCTGGGCCATGGGGTAGCCATCCAGCGCGGTCATGATGGCAGCGGCATCCCCCGGCACGTTGAGCAGGATCGAGGAGATCCGCCCGCCATACTCACAACCGATATAGACGGTGGCGAGCAGAATGAGCGCCGATTCGGGGGGCAGTTTCAGGGCAAAAGCCAGCGGCAACAGGATGGCGACCCCGTTGATGGGGCCAAGGCCCGGCAGCAGGCCGACTACGGTGCCGACAAAGCAGCCGATCAGGGCAATCACCAGATTCTCCGGGGTGAGTGCCACCGCAAAGCCCTGGGATAGGTACATCCAGGTATCCATATTGACTCCTTAAGAGAACCAGACGCCGAGGGGCAGGGTGACATCCAGCAGCCGGTCGAAGGCGAGATAGAGCACCAGACCGCCGACGACGCCGGAGAGCAGGGCGGCTTTGGCAGAGGCGCCAAACAGGCGCCCCAGCACAAAGGTGAGCAGGGTGGTGGCCAGCGGAAAGCCCAGCCACTCGAAGCTGGCACCATACCCAGCCAGCGCCACCACCATGATGGCGAGGTGGCGCAGGGTACGCAGCGGCGGCCAGCTGACGGTGTCCGGCTGGCGGCGCAGCAGCAACAGGGCGCAGAGCGCCATCAGGCCAATGATGCCGAGCGGGAAGGGGCGTGGCCCCAGCGGCTCATAGCTGTATTCGCTCTGGATCTGCCAGGCGATGGCGGCACCCGCCAGACAGAGCAGCAGCCAGATGGCGGCGAAGATGCGATCGCTCATGGCTGCGGCTCCTATTTGGCCAGACCGAAGGCTTTGGCCTGTTCGCGATATTGCGCCACCTGCTCCTTGACGTAGCTGTCGAGGGCCTCGCCGGTGAGGTCAAACTCGAACAGGCCGCGCAGATCCCGCTGCGCCTTGAAGGTGTCGGTCTTCACCAACTGATCGAAGGTCTGCTTCCACCACTGGTATTCGCTGTCGCTTACCTTGGGGCCGACATAGAAGCCGCGGATCACCGGCCACACCAGGTCATAACCCTGCTCCTTGGCGGTGGGGATGGTGGCCAGCTTGCCGGGCAGCCGCTCGGCAGAGAACACCGCCAGCACCCGCAGCTTGTCGCCGCCGATATAGGGCACCATCTCGCTCAAATCGCCGGAGACCGCCTGCACATGGTTGCCAAGCAGCGCGGTGACCGGCTCGCCGCCCCCTTCAAAGGCGACGTAGCGCATCTTGTGCGGATCAACGCCCGCCTGTTTGGCCAGCAGCGCCGTCTTCATCCAGTCCTGACTGCCGATGGAGGCGCCTGCCCCGATCACCACGCTGTTGGGATCGCGCTCCATGGCGCTCACCAGCTCCTTGAGGTTCTGATAGGGGGCATCGTGGCGCACCGCGATCATGCCGTAATCGGTCCCCACCGCCGCCAGCCAGCGCACATCGTCCACCCCGTAGCGGCCAAATTTACCCTGTGAGAGGTTGAGCAGGGAGCCGCCGGAGAAGGCGACCACGGTCCCCGCCTCGGCAGGGCGCTGGGCCACGATGGCGTTGTAGGCCACGGCGCCGACCCCGCCCGGCATATAGGTGACCCGCATCGGCTTGTCGATGGTGCCGGTCTCCTGCAGGCTCACCTGCAGCAGCTTGCAGGTGAGATCGAAACCACCGCCCGGTTTGGCCGGTGCGATGCATTCGGTACGGCTCGGGGTCGTGGCACTTTCGGCCGCCTGCAGTGGCAGGGCACCGAGCAGGGTCAGCAGGGCGAGGGCATGACGTGTGCGTTGCTTCATGGTTGTGTGCTCCATCTTGTCGTTGTTTTTCCTGGGTGTGACTCCGTCGATAGACGAAGTGATGCGAAATTGTTAAAACAACAACCTTTCATTCACCTTTCAATCGCTGACCAAGAGCCGGGAGTGTGACCCTGATCGCACCTTCTCCCGCAATAGCAGTGACGAAGGGATGCAGTTGAAGCAGTGCGGCTGAATGCCGTGGTTAGGAACAAGGGGAGAGGGATGCGCTTGCTGTTGGCGGAAGATAATCACGAACTGGCCCACTGGCTGTCGCGGGCACTCACCAGCGCCGGTTTCGCGGTGGATTGGGTGGCTGACGGGGCTCAGGCTGACCACCTGCTGCGCCACGAACAGTACGCGCTGGCGGTGCTCGATATCGAGATGCCCAAGCTCGACGGGCTGGCGGTACTCGGCCGGTTGCGTAGTCGGGGGCAGGGGGTGCCGGTGCTGCTGCTCACCGCCCGCGGCGCGGTGGAGGAGCGGATCTGCGGTCTCAATGCCGGAGCCGATGACTATCTGGCCAAGCCGTTCGATCTGGGGGAGCTGGATGCCCGGTTGCGAGCCCTGCTGCGGCGCAGCGAAAGCGGTGGTGCCGAGCTGCGACTGGGGCACTTGACCCTGCACCCCGACGGCTATTTTCTGCTGGCCGATGCCCGCCTGGCCCTGACTCCGCGTGAGCAGGCGCTGCTGACAGCGCTGATGTACCGCCACGGGCGGCCGGTCGCCAAGGGGCAGCTGTTCGAGCAGGTGTTCAACCTCGATGACGAGGTAGGGCTCGACAGCATCGATCTCTATATCCACCGGCTGCGCAAAAAGCTGGTGGGCAGCGGGGTGGTGATCACCACACTGCGCGGTCTCGGCTATCTGCTGGAAGCGGCGCCGGAGGCCTCCCATTAGCCGCTCCCTGCTCCATCAACTGCTGCTGTTTCTGGGGGGCCCCTTGCTGATCCTCTGGGCCGCCTCGGCCTGGTACAGCTACTACGGCGCGTTGGCGGCGGCTACCTCGGCCTATGATCGTACCCTGCTCGCCTCGGCTCGCACCGTTGCCGAGCGGCTGACGGCAGCCGAAGGCAGCCTCAGGGTGGATGTGCCCTATGTGGTGCTCGACAGCTTCGAGCGCAACATGCGCGATCGCCTCTTCTATCAGGTGCGCGGCATCGACGATAGGGTCATCTCCGGCTTTGACGACTTGCCCCCCATGCCGGACGGCACGCCCCTGACCGACCGCTATCCGGCGCTCGCCTACTTCTACGACGGGCTCTATCAGGAGGCGCCAATCCGCGCCGTGATGCTGCTGCAACCGGTAGGTGAAGGGGGCGTCAACGGCATGGCCCGCATCACGGTGGCGGAAACTCTGCTCGGCCGCCAGCAACTGGCGGAGCAGCTGCTCTGGTCGGCCCTGTTGACCCAGGGGGCGCTGGTGGTGCTCACTCTGCTGCTCGCTTATCTGTTGCTCAAACGGCTGCTCACCCCGATGCGCCGTTTGTCGCGGGAGATCTTGCGCCGCGATGCCGCCAATCTTGCACCCTTGCCCGACTTGCTCCCCTGGCAGGAGACCCGGCCGCTGGTGCAGGCGTTCAATCGCCAGCTGGCCCGATTGCGCCAGCTGGTGGCCCGGCAGGAGCGCTTTAGCGCCGATGCCGCCCATCAGCTGCGCACCCCGCTCACCATTTTGAAAACCCAAGTTGAGGTGGCGCGCGGCAGTGGCGATCCGGCCCTGATGAGCGAAAGCCTCGATGCCATGGCCGTGCGGCTCGATCACACCATCGCCCTGACCGAACGGTTACTGTTGCTGGCCCGACTCAAATCGGACGAGTGCTCCGGGCTGCGCCAGCGTGAGCCCATGGAGTTGACGGCGCTGGTGCAGCAGGCCTGTCTGTCACGGTTGGCGCAGGCCCGCAGCAAGGGGATCGATCTCGGTTACGAAGGGGAGGAGTCCGCCATCATGGTGGCGGGGGAGCCGCTGCTGCTGGGGGAACTCTGTGCCAACCTGCTCGACAACGCCATCAAATACACCCCGCCCCACGGCACTGTGACGGCGCGGGTGGTGCGAAGCAACGGGCAGATCTGGCTGGAGGTGGAGGATAGCGGCCCCGGCATCGCCCCCGAGCTGGCGGAACGGGTCTGGCAGCCGTTCCAGCGCCTCGAGCAGGGGAGCGAACAGCCGGGAGCGGGGCTTGGTCTGGCGCTGGTGCGCGATATCGCCCACTACCACCACGGCGAAGTGGTGTTGCTGCCGGCCACCCAGCTGGGTGGCTTGCTGGTGAGGCTGATCTTGCCGCTGGCAACATCGTGAGGGCGATAAAAAAAGAGAGGGCACCTCTCGGTGCCCTGTTTATCTACACATAGATGGCGTTGGGGGTCAGCTGCGGATCTTGTTGAAGACAAACAGGACGATAAGGGCGCCCACGGTCGCCAGCGCGATGCTCGGGATATTGAAACCGGTCACCGAGCCCAGCCCCAGCAGGGTACCCACATAGCCGCCAACCATGGCGCCGACAATCCCCAGCAGGGCAGTCATGAAGAAACCACCACCGTCGCGGCCTGGCATGATCCACTTCACCAGAATACCCACCAACAGTCCCAATACGATCCAGGTGATAAAGCCCATGGATTAATCCTCTCTGTGTGTTTGAGCCCGCATTATAGGCAGGGATGCCGGGATGCGAAGGGCCGGATGGCGCTGGCCGGTCACAAGCTGTCGGACGGCGGCCTGCGCTGGTCGGGCTGCACAGTCCGGTTATGAGCGGTTGAAAGACGGTATGTGCGCTGCCAAACAGGGGCGGGGATGGCCCACGTAAAGGCCAAGATGAGAAAAGCCCCGCGAGCGGGGCCGGGTTTGTGACGGGGTTGTGCCCTCACTTCTTGAGGTGTTTTCTGATCGCCTTGCCTGAGGTGCCGACTGCCTTGACCGCCCGTTTCAGCTGGACCTCGGTGCACTCGAACATTTTGATCCACTGCTTCATCTCATAGGGATCGTTGACATTGATCTTCTTGGCATCGAACGGGTGAGCGACCGCATTGCTGTCAGGCATACAAACCTCAACTTGTTGAAATACTGGCGAGAAAGACGTTTCTGCCTGAGCGCCATCATCCTCTCAATTGGCAAGGGGCAAGGTGACGGGGTTCACACAACCCGGGGACTGAAGGAGGAGTGTAGGTTTGCTTTGCTGATCTGTGAGCGATCACCACTTATTCGCTCGCGCCTGATGAGCAGTGAACCGGATGGCGCGAACGATGGGAAGTGATGGGGGGCCGGCGCTTGGTGGTCAACCGGATTGGCAGGCTATCAAGCCTCTGCCAGCGCCCGCGTTTCCAGCCGCTGCTCGCCAGGGCGGCAGATCAGCACCGAGCCCTGCTCGAACCAGTCTCCCAGCACGATGCGGCGGGCGGGGTGGCCATCGAGGGTGAAGTCGTGGATGGCGGGTCTGTGGGTGTGGCCGTGGATCATCATCCGGCAGTCGTGGGCGCGCAGGGTGTCGTCCACCGCCGCGGGCGTCACATCCATGATGATCTGGCTCTTATGGGCATTCTCCATCTGGCTTTGGCCGCGCATCTTGCTGGCGATGGCCTGACGGCGGGCGAGCGGCAGGCGCAGGAACAGCCAGCGCAGCCATTTGAGTTGGGTGATGCGGCGAAACTTCTGATACCCCTCATCCAGGGTGCAGAGCAGATCGCCGTGGCTCAGCACTACCCGCTCCCCATAGAGGTCGATGACGCAAGGGTCCCCCAGCAATGTCATCCCAGCGCGCTTGGCAAACTGTTGTCCCAGCAGAAAGTCGCGGTTGCCGTGGATAAAGTAGATGGGCACGTTCTGCTGGCTCAGGGCCAAGAAGGCGTCGGCCATCTGTTGATGGAGCGGATTGGGGTCATCGTCGCCAATCCAGAATTCGAAGAGATCCCCCAGCACATAGAGGGCATCGGCGCCGGGGGCGTCGTGCTCGAGAAAGCGCACCAGTGCCGCGGTCATATCGGGCCGCTGGGCAGAGAGGTGAATGTCACTGATAAAGAGGGTGCTCATGATGTGGGGGTCGGGCTCTCGGTCGAAACAGGGCAAACAGGGGTGGCAGAGATAGTAGAAACAACGGGGGACGAACAGTGCGCTGCGGGCGCCATCGCGCCAGTTGCGGTATGGATATCGTCACGGGATGGCGGCTGCCATGACAGCTCGGCCAGATTTCGTTCCTCCAGCGTCAGCAGCGCTTCATAAGGATCGCCCGCCAGACCCAGCAACAGGCACATGGCCGCTTCCCCTTTCAATCCCTCTTCAAGGCGCAGGCGCAGCACTTCACGGTAGAAAGCATCGCCAAACCGCTCGAGCAGGGCCGCCATCAGGGTGAGGTGGCGCCAGCCATTCAGCGTCTCGATAGGGGCGGGGGTGACGTAGAGCTCCAGCGGCCAGCTGGCCTCGCTCTTGTCAGAACCGGTATCTGCACAGCTCTGGTCGAGGCAGGAAAAGGTGCGCTCCAGCAGCCAGATATTGCCGCCCTTGTCGCTCGCCTGCCAACCTTGAGCCTCGAACGTTGTGGCAAACGCCGCAGGATCGGGATGCTGGCAGAGAATATCGAGATCGCTGCCCGGCCGATCGAGGCCGATGGCCAGCGTGCTCACCAGCGCCATATCGGCGCACTGCGCTGCCAGCTCATCCCACACACCGGCGGTGAGCAGGGCATGGGCCGAGCGCTGGCGCGGGTTGCCGTGGGCCAGATAGTCGAGGCGGCGCCAGTTCGGACTGGCAGTGGGGGAGGCAGATGGAAAAACTGCGGCCGGGGCCGCAGTTTTGTCAGTGCCGAGTCGGCAGAGATCAGTCAGCAAGGGTCACCTTGGTGATCACCACGTCTTCTACCGGCACGTCCTGGTGGATGCGGCCGTAGTTACCGGTCTTGACGCCCTTGATCTTGTTGACCACGTCCATGCCGGCGGTCACTTCACCGAATACGCAGTAGCCAAAGCCCTGGGTGGTGGCGGATTTGAAGTCGAGGAAGTCGTTGTTGTTCACGTTGATGAAGAACTGGGCGCTGGCAGAGTGCGGCTCCATGGTGCGGGCCATGGCGATGGTGCCGATCTTGTTGGACAGACCATTGGCCGCTTCGTTCTTGATGGGAGCGCGAGTGTCTTTCTCTTCAAAGCCCGGGGCATAGCCGCCGCCCTGGATCATGAAGCCGTCGATGACGCGGTGGAAAATGGTGTTGTCGTAGTGACCGTCACGGCAGTATTGCAGGAAGTTGGCCACGGTTTCCGGGGCTTTTTCAGCGTTCAGGGTGAGGGTGATGTCGCCGTGATTGGTGTGCAGAGTGACCATGATATGTCCTTTCATTTGATGCGAGCGACGAAGTGCCCGCAGGTGTATGGCATAAAGTGGTGGCAATTCTAGCCCATCAGGGGCTGGCGGCATAGTCTCTCAGGCGCCGTAACCGTGCTGGCAGGCGGGATTGGCCACGTTTTCTGCCTCGTTTTCTGCCCCCGAACGGGGTATTATGACCAACCATTTTACTCACAGGCAGTGGTTAGAAGATGCTGAAGATATACAACACACTCACTCGTCAAAAAGAAGAATTCAAACCTATCCACCCGGGCAAGGTGGGCATGTATGTGTGTGGTGTCACCATCTACGATCACTGTCATATCGGCCACGGCCGCACCTTCGTCGCCTTTGATGTGGTGGCTCGCTACCTGCGTTACGCCGGTTACGACCTTACCTACGTGCGCAATATCACCGACGTGGATGACAAGATCATCAAGCGTGCCGCTGAAACCCGCGTCACCTGCGACGAGCTGACCGAGCGTCTGATTGGCGACATGCACGCCGACTTCGATGCCCTCGGCATGGTGCGTCCGGATATCGAACCGCGCGCTACCCAGCACATCGAAGAGATCATCGAGCTGGTGCAATCCCTGCTGGAAAAAGAGCACGCCTATGTGGCTGATAACGGCGATGTGATGTTTATCGTCGAATCCTATGCCGACTACGGCAAGCTCTCCGGTCAGGATCTGGAGCAGCTGCAAGCCGGTGCCCGCGTTGACGTGGTGGATGCCAAGCGCAACCCGCTCGACTTCGTGCTGTGGAAGATGTCGAAGCCCGGCGAGCCGACCTGGGAAAGCCCCTGGGGCCCGGGCCGTCCTGGCTGGCACATCGAGTGCTCCGCCATGAACTCCAAGCACCTTGGCAACCACTTCGACATCCACGGCGGCGGCTCCGATCTGCAGTTCCCGCACCACGAGAACGAGATCGCCCAGTCCTGCTGCGCCCACGGTGGCGACTACGTCAACACCTGGATGCACAGTGGCATGGTGATGGTGGATAAAGAGAAGATGTCCAAATCCCTTGGCAACTTCTTCACCATCCGCGACGTCCTGGCCCACTACGACGCCGAAACCGTCCGTTACTTCCTGATGTCTGGCCACTACCGCAGCCAGCTCAACTACTCGGAAGATAACCTCAAGCAAGCCCGCGCCGCGCTGGAGCGCATGTATACCGCCCTGCGCGATCTGCCGGTAGCCGCTGCTGCCGGTGGCGACGAGCAGGTGGCGCGCTTCAAGGAAGCGATGGACGATGACTTCAACACCCCGGAAGCCTACTCCGCCCTGTTCGATCTGGTGCGCGAGATCAACCGCCAGAAGGGTGAAGACATGGCCGTTGCCGCCGCGCTGGGCGCCCGTCTGCGCGAGCTGGGCGCCGTGCTCGGCATCCTGCAGCAAGACCCCGAGGCTTTCTTGAAGGGTGACGAAGCGGATGAAGAGGTTGCCGAAATCGAGCGCCTGATCGCCGAGCGCAATCAGGCCCGTGCCGACAAGAACTGGGCTGCTGCCGATGCCGCCCGCAACCGTCTCACCGAGATGGGGATCGTGCTGGAAGACAGCGCCGGCAAAACCAGCTGGCGCCGTGCGTAAGGACGGTTGGCCTTGTTGGCGTCTGGTGCCAACAGGTTGAGCCAATAAAAAACCGCAGCCCTTGGGCTGCGGTTTTTTTTGTGGTCTGCCGGAGGGCTGACACCTTCCCTCTCTCCTGATTGGCATGGCTTCGCCATGCAGGACGCGAGGGCGCTGACCTCGAAGAGGTTTCGCCGCCGCTACGCGGCTTGGCGAGTGACTTTGGAAAGACCCAAAGTCACCAAAGGTCTTCTCCCCCGGCAACCCGCCCGCTTCGCGGGTTCCCTCGTCTCGTCCAACGGGTCGGACGGAGCGCCGCAGACGGCACATCCATGTGCCGACTGCGGCTGCGCCATCATCCCTGATGGCGCTCCTGACCCGTTGAACTCGACTCGGCGGTTTGCAGGGGGAACCAATACCGTGCCCGCCCGTGGCTTTAGCGTGCATGTTGACCGCCTTTTCCGCTGAAAGGGGATAGCTGTACAAGAGTGGGGGGGAAATAGGGCTTTGGCTTGAGTTAAAAAGTGTCAGAGAAATAGAAATAAAAACCGCAGCTCAAGGCTGCGGTTTTGTGTGGTATGCAATGTAAAGGGGACTTTGTCCTAAGTGTCTAGAAGTAATAGCCTTGTTTAGGTATTTTATATAAAAGATGTTTGCGCAATTATCAATGACATGGAATATATTAGAGTTAATATTTAACTGATGAAGAGTAAACCGAAGGATAATTATATTGTTTAATACTGTTTTTAAATGGTCTTGTCGATACATTGTGACATTAAACATGTGTTATTAAGTTGCTTTTAGTCACTTCTGACAAATTGTTTCAACTCATTAGCAAAAAGTTGAAGTTTCCTATTTACATTTTCTATATCACTTACTAGTTGTTCATAATAAGGGTAAGTCCTTTGAATATCTTGAGGTGAGATTGATTTATTACATTCTTTTTCCTTTTCTACTTTATACCATGAACGGTATTTGGCCTGCCATTCAGTTAGGTGTGGTCTTAAACCATCATTTAGAACCATCATTGATATATCAATAAGGTTTTCAGTATCTTCTTTCTTTTTTCCTGATAGTTTTTCTACCGGAAGCGCTGCTATTTGTTCTCTGATACATTGAAATAATGTATGCCAGCTATCGTATACTTCAACGATCACATCCTTATCTCGTTGAAAAGGTAAGGCTGCTTTTCTTGTTACTAGCTCAGTCCATATCTTATGTGCAATTTTTTTATCCTCTATATTAGGCTTGATTTTTATTTGAGTTCCTGTAAATGGTTCCTTGATTGTGATTTCATCGGTCTTGTAATCTTTTAATGCTGGTTGTATTTTCTTGAATAATATAATTAATAATACTAGAGCGGTTGTTATCAATAGTGGTACTGGGAAATTTATTTTTAGCGCTGAGTTAAACCCATCTAAACTTATTGAGATAATATTTAATTCTATTGGTTGAGTTGCCGTAGCTTGTGCTACTGGAATTAAACTAGACATGATGTAACTATCCTTATTTACTACCCATCATTATTATAAATCGTTTACGTTAATATCAAACCAGACTTTTGGTCTACCCGTTTATAAAAATCAGCAAATTGACAGGGGTCTGAAATAACCATGTTTAATTTTGATTTATTGTTGCGGTGTATACTTTCTATTATATCCCTTGCCCCTTCTGATTGGGCTATATCTATTTTTTTGTAGTCTCTTATTTTATTGTATCTAATTGATTGTAAGTCAATATCAATTGCTGCATTGCCAAAATAATAGAAGTGATTTGAGATTAGGACAAATGTAGATTTAGTATCTCTCTCTAAGTTTGTGATATTATAGCTGCCATCAGGGTTACTATGATGTGAATCTTCTTGTATCCATGTTTCGTCTATATCTTGATGATATATATTATCTCCTAACATTTGCACGTGACTGCCATTTCTAGACGGTTTTTTCAGAGAAAAACGTGAGTCTGACCAATAATCATTAAAACTTATTTTTTCTGTTATTTTCATTAATAAGATGCACTTTTTATTTGCTGTGCGTAACTTTGCCCCTCCAATTCCTAAAATCCAATCATCTACATTTGCCGATTTTCTTATTCGTGGCTTGCAAGTTGCTAAAGTACAAGCTCCATGAAATGGATTAGGTGCGAACCCAAAGTCTCGAGTGATTGCATAAGCGTACAAAAATGAGTTTGGAGATATCAGCATATGATATTTCCCCCATTAATTTTCTCTCTCTCTCGACCATCAGCATGTTGGAATTGGCTATTGCCATCTAGCGCCTCGATAATCGACTCAGCTCTCCATCCAACAATAGATGTTGCATATCTTTTAAGATTGTCAGGTAGTTCAACATCGTCTTTTAAACCATTCTCATAAACGCCAATAATTGGTTTTCCAAGCTGATGGGCTACTTTTATTTCCCAATTAACCCACGGCCTTGTATGTGTTTCCTTACCTATAACAACGATAACTTGACTTGCCCATCTCATTTTCATTCTAAGAAGACGTTCAATAGTTCTGTCACTGATTTTCTTTTGGTCTATGCGCGCTTGGTTCTCTGGTTTTACTCTTATTGAGCTGTTCCTGAATTGATAACCTTTAGATGATGCTAAGCGAGTAATCCCATCAACACTTGCATCATCCTTGTGGTGATGACTAATAAATACGTTTCGTTGAATAGTATTAACCATTTTAATCCTCACTAATATAGTTAAAAAAGTTCGAAGTTACTTTTGAACTTATAATTATACGTTTGTTTTGGTCTCTTATTGTTAAATTTGGTCCGGCACCTTTTATCAATCTCACATGCACCACTATTTTCCATATCCATTAATGTGTAGCATCGTTGTGCTTGTGGTAGAAAATGAAATATTTCATCCATATCCCAACTTTCATTATATATTTCTGCGATCATATGCTGATTTTCTGTAAACCAAAACAAGCACTCTTCGCTGCTCATGCCATCTCTATTTTCAAAAATCCAGTTAATTCCCCTCTCGCATCCTGGGCCTGAAATCACAAAGTTATGTTCTGTAAATGGAAAGTCATTAAGGTACGTCAGATCGATAAAAATTTGGTAGGCCAGAAATCTACCTATGCCATGGAATGATTTTAGATTGCTATATACGATATCTTGTGTTGCTGCATTAGTGACTCCTTTCACAATTGAATCCTGATTGTAGAAAACAAACTTGATCATTCTTATGATCATGTTTTTTTCTATTTTACCTTCTCGCTTCTCTAGAAAGGAACCAAAGCTTACTTTTGGTCCACCAAGTATATATGCTGCGCTAAAGAATACATATTTGGGATCGTTGGAAGCTATTGCTGATAGTTTGTTTCTTACTTCTTCATCGATATAATCTAAGCGCATATTAGAGAAATGAAATGGTGCGCCAAGTGAGCGTAGCGTATCGCTTTTATTTATGACACGAAATAAAAATATGTTTAATATTTTGTTTTCATAGCTCAAAGATGCATTGTTAATCACATTAGAGATTAACCATTTCGTTTCTCTATCCCATGTTCTCTTGGTATTTACAAACTTATACTTTCTTAATATTTCATCAGTAGTCCAAAAGGGAGGAAGTTCTAGAATGCTTTTTTTATAATAAATAGATGTTCTTTCCCGTTGATGATAAAACCACTCCTTTATTACTCGATCATTTAGTATTGGTTTGGCAGACTTTATTTTCTGCTTACTAACGTTACAATATAATATGTCATTTTTGTAATCCACAGATGAAAGCCTCTTTAAAGAAATTACTAAACGCGTTTGTACCTAAAGTAGCATTGTTAAATACGTGGTCGGATTTTGATTTGTTTTCCACTACATATTTATCAATTTCATAATTTTCGTAGTTATTATTTTCTCTCTCTATATAGATAATAGTGAACTTATTATTCTTGCACCATAATAGCTCATTGGTTGAACGTACATCTGTTATTATAATGCTCTTAGTATTATCGATGGATTTTATTTCTTCAGTGAGCATTCTGATGAATATTTGCTCCTCTATGTTTCTTAAAGAGTTGAGATTGAGCCAGATATCTCTTGGTGAATATGTTATTTTTTCTCCAGTAGATAAAACTATATTTAAAGGTAATGATTTTTCCTCTGGTTGATAGTCTTTTTCTAGCCAAGGATATATGTGGTGAGCAAGTTTTTTTAACTGATCACTGAATGAGAGACGAATAAAGTCATAGTTGTTTATTAAATAATTGGCAAGATAATCTTTTCCACTGCCAGAGACTCCCATAAAAGCAATTTTCATGGTGCGACCTTTATATGTTGATTGAATTTGTTTTTAGTGATAGATAATATAAAGTCTTGACTTAATCTTGAGTGTAAAGTAATTGGTTGCATGAGTCTGTTTTGGTAAACATATGTCAGTGTCGCATCACAATATCCCCAAAGAAGATTACCATTATAGTCTACATCGTAATGTGTAAATATAGCTTGCATTTCAATTCTGGTCAGCTCTATTGGTGGCAAATCTGTAATATTCATTGTTATCATATTTTCAATGAATAAGACTATGTCATGTAATAAATGTTTAGTTTCCTTCAGAGAGCTAGCAAAATAAATATTGTCTTGGTTTTTAATGTCTAGATTTTGCTTATCTTTGTTGGAAAGTATGTCTTGGGCCTGCTTTATCTTATCTTCATAGATGTGCAAGTTTGTAATTGACTGATGCAAATAACCTAACCTTAATTCACTATCAACCTCTTTTTGTAACATAGAAAGGACTAATTCTTGCAAAAGACTAAATTCAAAAATATTTATATGGCTTACTCCAAAAATTAAATCTCCACTTCGTTGAGTTACCTTGATATTTAGTTTTTTGTCTGGCGTGACAAAAAAATGGATTAGGTTATTGCAAGGGATGTCTAGGCTATTTTCTAAATTCACACCAAGTAGGCTTTCACTTGTGTCCCTATTTGGCATGTAAAGACTTATTACAGCTCTTCTTGTGAATATACCTTCACTTTTAAATTGTTTAATTACATTATCTATCTGCCCATATGCATAGAGCCTTTCACCGTAAGCAGCACGCCAGGTAATACCATCATCTGAATATTCTTTTGCCCTAGGTACAAAGAACGATAAATAAGGGGCGATTTTGTTCATTCCTGCCAATACCCAAAGAGTTTCTGCAAACGTGGCAAAAATATTGTTTTTTCTACCTAATAAGCTTAGGTGTCTTGACCTGGGGTCATTTAATATGATGCTTACATCATATAGTGTTAATGTTTTCCCGTTTCTTGATGAGGTATTAATACCATCTAAAAATATCTTTTCTATGGCATTTACTATAACGCCATTAATATTGCTTCCATAAACGACATGCATAATATTGTCTCGTTTGATAAATATGAGTTTGGCGTAGATTAAATACTTTATTCTCTATTTAAAATAGTGTTTTAGGACGTTAGAGAAATACGGTGTCATAACGGTGAAAGACTCACTATCGGGCCTTCAATATAAAACCGTTTCCCGATAGGGATATCTGCCACTTGCCGTTGTATATCCACCATGATTTTTTTCACCTATGCAACTATGTCGATGGTGCTTGTTGCATAAGTGCGACAATCTAATCTCGTAATAGAGTGGGCGAGGGGCGGATCAGAGATAACGTCTCTCCCGATCACAGTCTCGAATACACCGGATGCTGTTAACCAACCTCGGGGCTGCGGGTTGGGTGTTGCCCCCTGTTGTTCGCCGAGGTGAGCCCGTTTGTCCAGGCCGCGAGGCAGGACGCCGAGCGAGCGCCGCTGGGCCATGGGCCAAACCGGTATTGGACGAGCAACGCTCGGCCCGGTTTGGCGCAAGGACATGGATGTCCGTAGCGGACTTTGACCGACGCCAGGGATGGCGAAGGTCAAAGCTCATCGGCGCGTGCCGTGGGACAAACGGGTGAACCGAGGGAACCCGACGCAGGAGGGCGAACAAGTGGGGGAGAAGACTTTTGGTGTTATTTGCCAAAGAGAGCGGGTCTTTCCAAAGTCACTCGCCAAGCCGCGCAGCGGCGGCGAAACCCCGTCGAGGACGGAGTCCTCGCGTCCTGCATGGCGAAGCCATGCCAATACCTTGTTACAGGGCAAAGACGTTACCGACCCCCTCACCCTAACCCTCTCCCGCATGGGGAGAGGGAATGGCGACCGCGGACGATTACGCTTTGCTAATCGACCCTACTGGCGAAGCCATGCCAATACCTTGTTGCAGGGCAAAGACGTTACCGACCCCTCACCCTAGCCCTCTCCCGCAAGGGGAGAGGGAATGGCGACCGCGGACGATTACGCTTCGCTAATCGACCCTACGCTAAAGTCGCTACCGCCCCTGACTGTCGCTGCCACATTGCGCCGTTGACCATTGATCTCGGAAAAGGGGTCAACAGACGCCCGTCGCCATATTACGGAGCCAGAGTGGTCTTATCTATGGTTTTGATGAGCTAACTATCAGAAAAGAGTGATTTTTTGCGCTGGCACAAACTTTTATTAATTGGTGATTAGTTGTTGGTTGTCGGGGCTTGGAGCTGGCGGGGCGGTGGGATGACGCCGCGAGAGGCGTGCAAACGGTAAAAAGAGGGGAGCGCAAACGGAAAAAAGCGAAGGGGCCCGCAGTGGGCCCCTTGTTATTGGCGCTCGACGCCGCTATTTGGTGGCGGGGGTAGGGAAGTATTTGCTGTGCAGTAGCGGGTATTCGCTGCTCGCCAACACCTGGGTCAAGCCGGTCTGGAACTCCTTGACCAGCTCGTCGCTCACCGGATGGCTGAAGGCGAAGCAGAATTGCTCCGAGCTCAGCACCCACTGCTCCTTGAAGCGGGCGGGGTCGAGTTTTTGCTCGACGATCAGCTGCTCCATGGTGGTCTTGTTGGTGGAGACCAGATCGACCCGGCCAGAGGTGAGCATCTTGAGCGCCTGTGCCAGCCGGTTGGCGGCCATCAATTTGGTCTCGTCAAAGCCGTTGTTGAGCAGCAGTTGCTCCCCCACATCGGCTCGCACCGCCCCGATATTGAACGTCTTGGCATCGTCGAGCTTGGTGATGGTGATATTGCGATCGGCCAGCCCCACCAGCACGATCTCGGCATACCCGATGGGGCAGGCCCATTTGAACAGAGGATCCCGTGCCTGGGTGCGGGCGGTGGAGAAGAGCACCGCATTGGGCTTTTGGGTCAGCAGGTAGTAGCCGCGCGCCCACGGCATGATGGTGACGGGCTGCGCTGGCGTATTGGTCTTTTTCCATATCAGTTGCAGCAGCTCGACCGCGAGGCCGGTGGGGGTGCCGTTGGCATCGGCGTAGTTGTAGGGTTTGTACTCTTCGGTGATGTAGTGCAGTTTGCCGAGCTCAGGACTCGCCTGTGCGAGGGTGGCCAGCAGCGCCCCGGCCAATCCAATCCATGGTTTCATTTTTGCCATCCTGATCAAGGGAATATCTGCTCAAGTGTGACCAAGCTGGCCGATTTCGCCAAGGTGACGGAGCATGTTTGGCAAAAAAGCGCGAGGGGCGGCCGCCATCCTGCGCCCAATGTCGGCGGCGATCAGGGCGTTAGCGCAGCGGCAGGTATTTGGCTTGCAGGGCCGAGAAATCCGCCGAGGCGACGACCTGGGTCAGCGCCTGCTGAAAGAGGGCGACCTCGCTGTCGGGCACCTGACGGCTGAAGGCGTAGCATAGCGGTCTGGCATCCAGCACGAAGGCGACATGAAAGTCATCCGGCTTGAAGCCGATCTGCTGCAGGGTTTGATAGCCCGCCAGCTTGTTGGTCGCAAACAGATCGGCGCGACCTGAGGTGAGCATTTTGGCCGCCTGGGTGAGACGGTTGGCCAGCATCAGCTGGCGTTCATCGATACCGCGTTCGAGCAGCAGCTGTTTGGAGACGGTGGAGCGCACCACGCCGACCTTGTAGCGGCTGATCTCGGCCACGGAGCCAAGGGTGATGTTGTCCGCCTTGCGCCCCAGCAGCACAAACTCCGAGTGATCGATGGGGCATGCCCACTTGAAGAGTACTTCCCGCTGCGGGGTGCGGGCGGTGGCAAACAGCACCACATTGGGTTTTTGTTGCAGCAGGTTGTAGCCCCGGGCCCAGGGCATAATGCGGATGGGCTGGGGCGACACGCCCCGCGCTTTCCAGATAAGCTGCATCAGCTCCACCGACAATCCGGTTGGCATCCCTTGCTGGTCGCTGAAATTAAACGGGGGAGAGATTTCGCTCAGATACTCGAGTTTGCCCGGATCGGCCTGCGCGAAGGTGGCCCACAAGAGCAGTAGCAGATGAGGTAAGTGCCATGTCCGCACGGGAAAGATCCTTTGCAATCAACTATGTAGCCCAGTTTGACTGCTTGTGGCGGGAATAGCTAGCCACCTCTATTGCATCTTTCATCAATAAAATGGGCAGCGAACTGCTGCCCAGCGGGTGAGTGAGTGCTCAGCGCACCGGCAGGTATTTGGCCTGCAATTTGCGAAACTCTTCCGAGGCGAGGGCGCGGGTCAGGCCCTGCTGAAAGAGGGTGATCTCGCTGTCGGGCACCTGACGGCTGAAGGCGTAGCAGAGCTGCTCGGCGCTCAGCACCATGGCCACATTGAAGTCGTCGCTGCTCAGCTTCAGTTCGCGGATGGCGTCATATCCCGCCAGCTTGCTGGTGGCGAGCAGGTCGGCGCGGCCGGAGAGCAGCATCTTCAATCCCTGCGACAGGCGGTTGGCCGGGATGATGTTGTTGTCATCCATGCCGTTGTTGAGCAGCAGCTGCTCGGCGGCGTCCGAGCGCACCGCGCTGATCTTGTACTGGCTCATCTGTTCGAAGGCGGTCAGGGTGATGTTCTGCGCTTTGCGGCCCAGCAGTATGTACTCCGAGTAGCCGATGGGGCAGACCCACTTGAAGAGATCCTCCCGCGCCTGGGTGCGGGCGGTGGAGAAGAGCACCACGTTGGGCTTCTGGGTTAGCAAGTAATAACCTCGCGCCCAGGGCAGGATGCGCACCGGCTGGGGCGTCACGCCGCTGTGTTGCCAGATCATCTGCAGCAGATCGACCGCAAGGCCGGTAGGCTGGCCTTGCGGATCGCTGTAGTTGTAGGGGGGGTACTCTTCGGTGAGGTACTCGAGCTTGCCCAGATCAGCCCGGGCCGTCGAGGCCCAGCAGAGCAGCAACAGATGACAGGTCAGCCATATCCTCATAGGGAACATCCTTAGCGATCAACCTTCCCTTGAGTGTGACCATGAACAGAGTAAATAGCCACTCACTGCCGTTACCAGCGGGCGCGGATCTGCCCGATAGGCTGGTAGGCCTCATCCCGCAGCCCCACCAGCAGGGTCTTGCCATCCGCTTGCAGCCGGAACTCGCCGTAGCGGGCCGCTTCGTACTGCTCCCCCGACCCCTCTTCAAAGAAGTAGGCATCGGGGCCAATCTGCCACTGTCGCTCGCTCTGGTGCACCTGCAATAGCCGCTCATCGCTGGCGAGCCGATCCGGTTTGCCATCGGGCACCAGACTGGCCACCTGATGGGCATCGAGGCGGATCACCAGGGTGTCGCTGCCCTTATTTTGAGTAGTACGGGCGTCGCGGCTGGTCAGCTCGCGGGCAATTTCATAGTTGAGCCGCATGTAATCCCCCTGCATCAGGGAGCGGGGATCGACCGGGGCGAGCCGCAGCAGCACCACTTCGCCGCTGCTCATGGCGTGCTCATAGCGCCAGACGGTGGCATTGATGCCTGCCAGGATGGCGAGGCCGCTCAGCAACAGAGCGAGCTGTCGGGTGACGAGTTTCATGAGTCGCTCCTTGCCGCGAAGGTGGTGAGCAGTTGGCGGGCACCCAGCAGCAGGATGCCGGAGCCCAGCAGCAGCCAGGATTTGGTCATCAGGGTGAGCCCCAGATCGTAGTAATAGAGCGAGCCATAACCGAGCAGCAGCAGGGCCGAGAGGGTCATCAGCCCCAGACTGCCGGCATAAAAGCCGAGGATCAGCACCAGTGCGCCCGCCCCCATGCCGGGGATAACGGCGCTGATCAGCACCAGCGGCAGGCCAAACGGCAGGGGGAGCCTCAGTTTCAACATCACCGCCAGCAGCAGGGCGGCACAGAGCAGGGGATTGAGCCAGAGCGGCAGGCGAGAAAGCCCCAGCTCGTTCAGCACGCTGCCGCCGCCATCCCACAGCGGGTGGTGCAGACGGCCCAGCACCAGCAGGGAGAGGGCCAGCCCCAACGTGATGGAGTGGTAGAGCTGGTGGCGCTCTGGATCTCTATCTGCCCGCAGCCAGCAGAAGGTGATGGCCGCCATCACCAGCGGCAGGGCCAGCAGTTGCAACCCGAGGCAGGCGAGACCAAGAGTGAGCAGCAGGGCCGCCGCCACGCAGTGAAACAGCCGCACCAGCCAGTGATCGAACAGCACGGCGATGGCAAGGGAGAGCAGGCACATCCCGAACCAGAGCAGGGCGTGATGAAGGTCCAGCTGATCGAGCAGGCCATAGAGCAGCCAGGCATCGGCCGCCAGGGTGAGGGCCAGCACGAACTGATCCCAGAGATCGCCGCTTTGGCTGCGATTGAGGGCGTAGGCCCCCGCAAGCAGCACGGCCCCCAGCAGCAGGGCGCTATTGGCTTCGCGGGTCAGCTGCTCGAAGGTGAGAAACAGGAAAAAGAGCAGGAACAGGGCGGCAATCCAGCCCACCAGCCCGAGCAGAAAGCGGCTCGACCAGTGGGGCTGGGTATCACGGGGCTGATCCCCCTCCACCAGATTGGCCTGTTGCAGTGCTTGCCAAAGGGTCAGATCACTCATGGGACCTCCGTTGTTGTTGCAGCCAGCGGCTGGCGGCGACCGAGAGGCCGATGGCGATAAGGCTCAGCAGCAAGAAGCCGTTGATGTCGGGCTCCATCCACTTGCCCAGCGCCGCGAGGATGACGGCAATCAGACTGAGGCACCCCATGGCGAGTCCGGCGATAAATTTGTGGTGCCACAAGGCATAGGCCGCAGCGAGCCAGCCAAGCCAGAGTGGCCACACCAGCGCAGAGGCGGCATCAAACAGCGCCAGCAGGGTGAGCAGGGTAGCTCCCAGACCGGCAGCAAGGCCCGCCAGCCAGCTCGGCATCAGGCGCCAGCGGGCTGGCGCCAGCAGAAGCAGACCCCAGAGGGCGGCGTTGAGCAGGGTAAGGCACCAGCCCAATCCCTCTTCATCGAAGGTAAAGAAGAACGTGAACAAACCGAGCCGCCAGTAGAGCACCAGCGCCAGCTGGCCGAGCAGCCAGCTCAAGGTCCAGAGCAGCGGGCTTTGGCCAAATACCGCCAGTGGCACCAGCATTAGCGCCCAGGTGGCGAACAGCTGCCAAGGATCAGCGCCGGTCTGGTAGGTCTGACCCACCAGCGCCAGCAGGGCGCCGATATTGAGGGCGATGGCGAGCAGCAGCGCCTGACGGGGGGTATCCCCAAGGGGCTTTCGCCACAGCAGAAGCAGCATGGCGAGCAGCGGCGCCTCCAGCAGGGCGAGGCGGGAGACCCGGCCCAGCTCTTGCCAGTTGAAGGCGACGAAGAAGATGAGGCCAGCCCCGATGCAGAGGGCACCGAGCCAGAGCAGCAGCCGGTCAAACAGCCACTGCCAGCGCGCCGGATGGGGGGGAAGATCGGTGAGGGTCAGGGCGTCCGCCAGCTTCTCTGGCGCCAGCCGTCCCTGTTTGACCCATTCGAGAAGCGTCTCTCTTGATACGTTGTGCATGGGGGGACTCCACGAGGTTTGCCCCATTATGGCATGAGGCACCCGCAACCGTGCACTGCCCCTTGGCTGTAAGGCAGGTGGTTGCGACAGCGGATTACGCAATAGACACAGCAGCAAACAAAAAAGCCCTCCACAGGGGAGGGCTTGGTCAGCGGAAAAGGCGATCAGGCAAAGATCAGGGTGCTCACCCCGAGGCCGACGAAGAGGATGGCGCAGGCGATGCGGATCCCCTTGAGCGGCAGCTTG
Source organism: Aeromonas sp. 159 (assembly GCF_963862045.1). Taxonomy (NCBI): domain Bacteria; kingdom Pseudomonadati; phylum Pseudomonadota; class Gammaproteobacteria; order Aeromonadales; family Aeromonadaceae; genus Aeromonas; species Aeromonas sp. 159. The sequence goes on from NZ_CAWLMI010000015.1 coordinate 27,395, forward strand.
TCCGCCCCCAGCTTGCCGATCAGCACCACAGGCACGTTGGCCAGCATCATGCCGAGGGTGGTCCCGGTAATGACCTGCACCAGCGAGTCATACTTGGCGGCCAGCAATACGGTGGCGATCTGGGTCTTGTCACCAATCTCGGCGATGAAGAAGAGCACGAAGGTGGCCATAAAGGGGCCGTATTTATCCAGCGAGCTCTCCTCGTCATCCATCTTGTCCGGCACCAAAATCCAGATAGCCATGGCGATAAAGGCGATGGCGACCAGCCAGGTCATTATCTTGGGATCGAGCCAGCGGCTGATGAACTCGCCAATCCAGGCAGCGCCCGCATGGTTGAGCAAGGTAGCCGCCAGCATGCCGGCGATGATGGGCCAGGGCTTGCGAAAACGGCAGATGAGCAGCAACGCCAACAGCTGGGTTTTATCGCCGATTTCGGCAATAGCGACGCTGAGGGTTGAGGTTAACAAGGCTTCCATAAAAATGACCGGGGGACGGAATTGTTATAAACCAAAGACAAGCCTGCGCCATCCGTCCCCGGTATTGGCACTGGCCCGTCAAAGGTCTTGTCAAATCCATGGCTGGCATGGATCACCCTGACCATGGTGATTTGGCACCAAGTATGTTGATCAGGGTCGCAAACCGGTATTCATGCAATGGATGGCACCGGCGTGCGAGACTACTCCCCCTCGATGGGAGCGGGCATTCTAGGGAAAAACCGCATGAGTGACAAGGGGATCAGCCACCCACCAGCTTGACGCTGAAACCGGCTTTCTCCAGCTCGGTTTTGATCAGGTCCCGTTTATCCCCCTGGATCTCGATCACTCCCTCCTTGATACCGCCTCCGGTGCCGCACTTTTTCTTGAGCAGGGTGGCCAGGGATTTTTGCTGATCGGCGGGTACGCCATGAATGGTGATCACCCCGGCACCCTTGCGCCCCTTGGTCTCGCGGCGAATGCGCACGGTGCCGTCGGTGGGGAAGGGGGAGGCGGATTGGGGAGCGCTCTGCTCCTTGATCATGCCGCCATCTGTGCTGTAAACGAGGCGGCTGTTGTTGTCGTGACTCATGGCATTACTTTATGGGTTAGCTAAGCGGAGTTTGATTTTACTCAAATAAAAGTTGAAGACACAGCTTATAATGCCCCAAGTAAAAGCGAATTATTATTGTTTAACTTCAGGAGTCAGTCATGGTACTCACGCAGTTGTCACCGGGACAGAGTGCTCGCATCAAGAATATGAATCAGCTCGCCCGGCCGCTGCGCCGCAAACTGATGGTGATGGGCCTGTTGCCCCAGACTGAAGTCATCTATCTGCGCTCCGCCCCCCTGGGGGATCCGCTCCAGATCCAGTGCCAGGGGATCTGTCTCTCCATGCAAAAGAGTCTGGCCCAGCAAATAGAAGTCGAGCCGGTATAACCCCCTGCTCGGCTGCCGCTCCGGTCAAGAAAGTCACCGGGAGCGGTTCAGAGACAAGAAGTCGAACCTGCAAAGCGGCTTGCCACACACGCGGCGGGTTCAGAAGAAAATAGAGGTAGAGCTGGTATGAATTATTCCCTGGTAACGGTAGGTAACCCCAATAGCGGCAAGACCTCCCTGTTCAACGCCCTGACCGGTGCCCGCCAGCAGGTAGGCAACTGGAGTGGCGTCACCGTCGACAAGAAGATGGGTGAGTTCAGCGCGGGTGAGCATCACTTCAAGCTGATGGATCTGCCCGGCATCTATAGCCTGGCCAGTCAGGATGGCAGTCTGGACGAGCAGATCGCCAGCCGCTTTGCCCAGGGCCAACAACCCGACCTGCTGCTCAACGTCATCGACGCCGCCAATCTGGAGCGCTCCCTCTACCTCACGCTGCAACTGCGCGAACTGGGCCTGCCCATGGTGGTGGTGCTCAACAAGCTGGATATCCTGCAAAAGCGCCGCATCGTCATCGACGAGAGCAAGCTCGGCAAATCCCTCGGTTGCCCGGTGGTGGCCCTCTCTGCCCACAACAGCAAGCAGGTTGCCGCCTTCAAGCAACAGATCCGCCAGTTTATCGGTCAGCCGCAAGCCGCCTTGCAGCTCGATTACGGCCACGAGCTTGAAACCGATCTGGCGGAGCTGGAGACCCTGCTCGCCCCGCATCACCTCACTACCCGTGGCCGCGCCCTGCGCCTGCTGGAAGAGGATGCGGTGATGCAGGAGACCCTGCTGCCCGGTCAGCAGGCGGCCGCCGCCAATGTAGTGGCTCGCGCCCATCAGGGACAGGATATCGACCTGCAATTGGCGGATATTCGCTACGGCCATATCCATCAGTGGGTACAACAGGCTCGTCAGCAGAAGGGCAAGCTCACCGAGGCCCAGAGCGAGTGGCTGGATCGGGTGCTGCTCAATCGCTGGATTGGCATCCCCTTCTTCCTGTTTGTCATGTACCTGATGTTCCTGTTTGCCATCAACGTTGGCAGCGCCTTTATCGACTTCTTTGACATCATGGGCGGCGCCCTGTTTGTCGATGGGGTGCACCACCTGCTGGGACTGGTCAATGCCCCTGAGTGGCTGGGCGCCATTCTGGCTGATGGCTTCGGGGTCGGCTTGCAGACCGTCGCCACCTTTATTCCGGTGATTGGCTGCCTCTATCTGTTCCTCGCGGTGCTGGAGAGTTCAGGCTATCTGGCCCGTGCCGCCTTCGTGGTGGATGCTCTGATGCGCCGCCTCGGCCTGCCGGGCAAGGCGTTTGTGCCGATGCTGATGGGTTTTGGCTGTACCGTCCCCTCAGTGATGGCGACCCGTACCCTCAACTCCGAGCGGGAGCGGCTGATGACCTCCGCCATGGCCCCCTTCATGTCGTGCGGTGCACGTCTGCCGGTTTACGCCCTGTTTGCGGTGGCTTTCTTCCCCGAGTCAGGTCAGAACCTGGTGTTCGGTCTCTACCTCATCGGCATTCTGGTGGCGGTGCTCACCGGCCTGTTGCTGCGCAGCACTCTGCTGCCGGGCAAGAGCGACTCCATGCTGATGGAGATGCCGGATTATGAGTGGCCGCGTCCGGTCAACGTTGCCATCAAGACCTGGCAGAAGCTCAAATCCTTCGTCTTTGGCGCAGGTAAAACCATCGTGCTGGTGGTTGCCGTGCTGAGCGTGCTTAACTCCCTGGGTACCGATGGCAGCTTTGGCCATCAGGAGCAGGAGAGCTCGGTCCTGAGCAAGATCAGCCAGGCGGTGACCCCTGTGCTGCACCCCATCGGTGTACGCGATGACAACTGGCAGGCCACGGTCGGTATCGTCACCGGTATCTTCGCCAAAGAGGCGGTGGTCGGTACCCTCAACAGCCTCTACGCCGGTGGTGGCGCAGATGAAGAGGAGGCGAGCGAGTTCTCGCTGGTGGCCAGTTTCCACGAGGCGATCGATGCTGTGGCGGCCAATCTGGCGGAGATCAACCCGAGTGACCCCATGGGGCTTGATGTTGGCAACCTTGACGACCAGAAAGCTGCCGCCGAAGCGCAGGAGGTCGATGTTTCCACCTACGGCAACATGCAGACCCACTTCGACGGGGCGGCCGGTGCCTTTGCCTACCTCTTGTTTGTGCTGCTCTACATGCCTTGCGCCGCCGCCATGGGCGCGCTGGTGCGGGAAACCGGTCGTCAGTGGGCGCTAATGACGGCGGTATGGTGCAACTATATGGCCTTTATGTGCGCGACGCTCTTCTATCAGGTCGCGACCTTTGCCACTCATCCGGAGCAGAGCCTGTTCTGGATCGTCAGCTACGGCCTCTCTCTGGTACTGCTCTGGTGGGCTGGTCGCCGTCACGGTGACATCGTTGCCCGCAAGGTGGTGACCTTATGATCCTGCGCGAGCTGGGGGATTACCTCGCCGCGCAGCAGAAGGTGAGCCGGCGTGATCTGGCTCGCCACTTCCATACCTCGGAAGATGCGGTGGAGGCCATGCTCGGCGTCTGGATGCGCAAGGGGCGGGTCATCAAGCGTGAAAGCCGGGTCTGTGGTGGCAGTTGCTGCGGCAAGAGCGAAGAGGTGATGTTCGAGTGGTGTGACGCGGGCCAGATTGGCATCAAGATCCGCTAAACGACTACCCAACCTCATCACCAAAGATCGAACAATAAAAAACGGCAGATCCTGCGCAAGGGTCTGCCGTTTTTATTGCTGAAAACAGGCGGGATCAGGCGCCTTGGCGAGCCTCGCTCAGCAGTGCCAGCGCCGGTTGGGCGTTGTCCGGCATCAGCCGGTAGGCCTTGTGGTGCTTGACCAGGGTGGTCTTCTTGTTGCCCTGGCTCAGCAGCAGGCCGTGCTTGAAGGCCGCCTCGGCCAGCACCTTCTCGTCACCGCGCACATAGAGGGTGAGGGGTTTGACAAGCTCACCGTCCTCGATATGGCCTTCATATTCGCTGTGGCTTACCACCAGACTGGCCTGACCGCCCGATTGCAGGCGCAGCTTGGCGTTTACCTCGCTTTCGGTCAGCACCAGCCAGCCTGCCGTTGCCAGCTCCTCCAGCAGGGCTGCCAGCTTGGCCCCCAATTGCTGCGGATTGGTCATGGCGCATTGGTATTGGAAGGCGATGCGCTCTAGTAGCCCCTTGAGATCGGCACCCGCGCCCAGGGTGCGGCCAAGCTGCACCCAAGCTTTCAAATCTTCCATCACCAGACGGGAGAAGCGCTTCTCCTTGAGGGAGTCGGCCATCCAGGTGCAGAGAAAGTGGCTCTCTTGCGCCGGAGTGCGCTTGCCCGCCTTTTGCTCGGCGGTGCGGGCCAGTTCGGCCAGGCTCTGGGTGGCCATCTCGAGCAGGGCCTGATTGTAGGTTGGAGAGGTCATAAGCAATCCTTGAGTTGACCACCACAGGTCAACACCGATGACAGAGATGGCAAAGGCGCCAGTGGCGCCTTTGCGGTTCAATAGAGCAACTGCCCGCCTTATTTCGGCTGACGGGGCTTCTTGGCGGCGGCCAGACGCTTGAGGCGCTGACCCTGCAGCTTGGCTTCGGCCATCACCTGGGCCACGGCGTTATCTTCACGCTGCGGGCGCTTACCGAAGCGGCGACGCTCCTGCAACTGCTTGATCAGCTCGTCACGGCTGCTCACCTCATAGCCCGGCACCATGATGCGGCGGATCTTCTGGCCGATCAGGGCCTCGATCTCCAGCAGGGTACGCTCCTCTTCACGGCTGACGAAGGAGATGGCCATGCCGCGCTTGCCGGCACGACCGGTACGGCCGATGCGGTGCACGTAATCTTCCGCCAGGAACGGCAGATCATAGTTGACCACGTATTCCAGATCCGGAATGTCCAGACCACGGGCGGCCACTTCGGTGGCGACCAGTACCCGTACCTTGCCTTCCATGAATTCGCGCAGGGCGCGGCGACGGTTGCCCTGGGCCTTCTCGCCATGGACCACGGCGGACTTGATGCCGTCGAGGTTCAGCTCCTCGACCAGCACATCACAGCTCTCGCGGGTACTGGCGAACACCAGCACCTGCTGCCAGTTCTGCTTGCCAATCAGCTCTGAGAGCAGCTCGCGCTTGCGCTTCTGCTCGACCGGATAGACGGTGTGGCTGACGGTGTCGGCGGTGGAGTTCTGCTTGTTGACGCTGACGATCTGCGGGCGATCCAGCATCAGGTTGGCCAGCTTCTTCACCGCATCGGAGAAGGTGGCGGAGAAGAGCAGGTTTTGACGGGTCTTGTTGACCGCTTGCAGGATCTTCTGCACATCGGCACTGAAGCCCATGTCGAGGATGCGATCCGCTTCATCCATCACCAGACACTCGACGCCGGAGAGGCTGAGGTTGCAGGCGGTGAGGTGCTCCAGCAGACGGCCCGGGGTGGCCACAATGATGTGAGCGCCCGCTTTGAGCTTCTTGGCCTGCACGTCCTGCTTGCCACCGCCGACGATGGTGATGGTGGTGATATCGAGATACTTGGCGAAGTCATTGATGTTGCTCGCCACCTGAGCCGCCAGCTCGCGGGTCGGGGTCAGGATCAGCACACGGGCGTTGGAAGGCTGGACCGGCGCCGGATTGTCTACCAGACGCTGCAAGATGGGCAGGGCGAAGGCGGCGGTCTTGCCGGTACCGGTCTGGGCGCTGGCCAGCACATCGCGGCCACGGCGAATGGCCGGGATCGCCTGTTGCTGCACAGGGGTCATCTCCTGATAACCGCAATCTGAGACAGCACGCAAAATCTCGGGGGCAAAATCGAACGATTCAAATCTCATAATGGGTTCCTGTGTTCCAGCTGGGCTGTGTTTGGCTTGGTTAGCTCGGCATGAGCGAGACGGAGGTTGTAACCACCGACGGCTGCGCCTGACATCAAGTCAGAGAGTGAGCCGGAAAATGGCGGGCGCGAAGTGTAACAGATAGACGTCACAAATTCTGCCTCAAATGGTTGTCCTTTTCTCATCCTTTGTGGTGTGAATGACGGTTGAAAGCAATCATTTGACTCCCAAATGCCAAGCTTGGAGGTGTGGGCTAACGGTTTTGGGCAAGGACGAAAGGGATATTGATGGAACTGGAACAGTTAAAACGCCAGCTGGAGCAGCTTGGCGAGCGCAATGACAGCATGCAGCAGGCACGCCACCGCAAGCTGCTCAATATCACCCGCGACACGGGGGAGTTGCTGTCAGTATTGGTGCAGACCCGTGGGGCGCAGGCGGTGCTGGAGATCGGCACCTCCAATGGTTACTCCACACTATGGCTGGCAGAAGCTGTGCGTCGGCTGGAGGGGCACGTTACCACCATTGAGCTGGATGAGGATAAGCGCGTGCTGGCCCATGACAACTTTCAGAGGGCAGGGCTGGCCCCCTGGGTAACCTTGCTGGCAGGGGATGCAGGCGAGCTGTTACCGACCTTGCCGCAAGGCGGCTATCAGCTCATCTTCCTCGATTCGGATCGTCAGCACTACCGGGCATGGTGGCCGCAGATCCGCCGCCTGCTGGCACCCCGTGGCTTGCTGGTGGTCGATAACGCCATCTCCCATCGCAGCGAGATGGTGGAGTGGATGAACGAGGTCGGGCAGGATCCGGCTTTTACCACCTCGCTGGTGCCGGTCGGCAAGGGGGAGTGGCTGGTGGTGCGTTTGTAGGGGTAGCTACAAAAAATCAGCCCCGCATTGGCGGGGCTGATTGTGAAAGCTCATCATGGCCTTGGCCGGTCGGATTAGACCGCCAGATAGTCCATGATCCCTTCGGCTGCCTTGCGCCCTTCGTAGATGGCGGTCACCACCAGGTCGGAGCCACGTACCGCATCGCCACCGGCGAACACCTTGGGATTGCTGGTCTGGAAGGCGTATTCCGCCTGCTCGCGGGCCTTGATGCGATCCCGGTTGTCGAGCTCGATGCCGAACTCTGCCATCCAGGGCTGGGGGTTGGGCTGGAAGCCAAACGCCATCACCACCGCATCGGCGGCCAGCACCTGCTCGGAGCCTTCGATAACCACCGGATTGCGGCGGCCATTGGCGTCGGGTTCACCCAGCTCGGTGCTTACCACCTTGATGCCGACGGTGCGACCGCTGGCATCCAGCTCGACCGCCACCGGTTGCAGGTTGAACATGAACTCAACCCCCTCCTCGCGGGCGTTTTTCACCTCCCGCTTGGAGCCCGGCATGTTCTCCTCGTCGCGGCGATAGGCGCAGATCACCTTGTCAGCCCCCTGACGGATGGCGGTACGCACGCAGTCCATGGCGGTATCGCCACCGCCCAGCACCACCACCTGCTTGCCGGCGAAGTCGATGTAGTCGGCTTGTGCCTTCTCGAACCCCAGCAAGCGGTTGGCGTTGGCGATGAGGTAGGGCAGGGCGTCATAGACTCCCGGCGCCTCTTCGTTGGCAAAGCCGCCCTTCATGTATTTGTAGGTGCCGACCCCGAGGAAGACCGCATCGAACTCGCCGAGCAGGTCGGCGAAGGTGATGTCCTTGCCCACTTCGGTCTCGAGACGAAACTCCACACCCATCCCCTGGAATATCTCGCGGCGACGCTGCATCACCTCTTTTTCCAGCTTGAAGGAGGGGATGCCGAAGGTGAGCAGGCCACCGATCTCCGGATATTTGTCAAACACCACCGGGGTAACGCCATTGCGTGCCAGCACATCGGCACAGGCAAGACCCGCAGGGCCGGCGCCGATGACGGCGACCCGCTTGTCGGTCTTGACCACGTTCGAGAGATCGGGCTTCCAGCCCATCTCGAATGCCTTGTCGGTGATGTATTTTTCGATGTTGCCGATGGTCACCGCGCCGAAGCGATCGTTGAGGGTGCAGGAGCCCTCGCAGAGGCGATCCTGCGGGCAGACCCGACCGCATACTTCCGGCAGGCTGTTGGTCTGGTGGGAGAGCTCCACCGCCTCCAGAATGCGCCCCTCTTTGGCCAGTTTCAGCCAGTTGGGGATGTAGTTGTGGACCGGGCACTTCCACTCGCAGTAGGGGTTGCCGCACTCGAGGCAGCGATCCGCCTGCATCTGTACCTGCGGCTGATTGAAGGACTCGTAGATCTCCACAAACTGTATTTTGCGGATCTTGAGCGGCTTCTTGGGCGGGTCGACCCGCTGGACATCGATAAACTGAAATACGTTCTGGCTCATAGGGTTCCCTCCTTATTGCGCCTGGATTCTGAGTTCTGCACTGGAACGGCTGGTGTGACCCAGCAGCGATTTCACGTCGCTGGACTTGGGTTTGATCAGCCTGAACTTGGGCACATAGGAGTCGAAGTTGGCCAGGATCTCCTCGGCGCGCGAGCTGCCGGTCTCATTGAGGTGCGCCGTGATAATGCCGCGCAGGTGCTCCTGATGGATGGCGAGATCCGCCACGTCCAGCAGTTCCACCAGCTCGGGGTTGGTGCGCTTGGCGAAGTTACCGCACTCGTCGAGCACGTAGGCAAAGCCGCCGGTCATGCCCGCCGCGAAGTTGACGCCGGTCTGACCGAGCACGGTGACGATGCCGCCGGTCATGTATTCACAACCGTTGTCGCCAATCCCCTCGACTACCGCCAGCGCGCCGGAATTGCGCACCGCGAAACGCTCGCCGGCAGTGCCCGCGGCGTAGAGTTTGCCGCCGGTGGCGCCGTAGAGGCAGGTGTTGCCGATGATGGCCGCTTCATGGGATTTGAACGCCACACCGACATGGGGCTTGATCACCAGCTTGCCGCCGGTCATCCCCTTGCCCACGTAGTCGTTGGCGTCACCGGTGAGGATCATCTCAAGGCCACCTGCGTTCCAGACGCCGAAGCTCTGGCCTGCGGTGCCGTTGAAGTGCACCTTGACCGGATCCGCCGCCATTCCCTGATTGCCGTGACGTTTGACGATCTCGCCCGAGAGGCGCGCACCCACCGAGCGGTCGGTGTTGCGAATGTCGTAGCGGAACTCGCCACCGCTTGAGGTTTCCACCGCTTCCAGCAGATCCTCCACCATTTTCAGGTTGAGCGGCCCCTTGTCGAAGGTGGGGTTGTGCTGCTGGCTGAACAGGCTGGAGCCTGCCGGTGCTACCGGACGGGCCAGAATGCCGGAGAGATCCAGCTTGGCCTGACGGGCGGTGAGGCCGGGCAGGGCTTCCAGCAGATCGGTGCGGCCAATCAGGTCGGTCAGCTGGGTGACGCCGAGCTGGGCCATCAGCTCGCGGGTCTCTTCGGCGATGAACTTGAAGTAGTTCATCACCATCTCCGGCAGGCCGGTAAAGTGCTCGCGACGCAGCTTCTCATCCTGAGTGGCTACGCCGGTAGCGCAGTTGTTCAGGTGGCAAATACGCAGGTATTTGCAACCGAGTGCCACCATGGGGCCGGTGCCAAAACCGAAGCTCTCGGCGCCGAGGATGGCCGCCTTGATGATGTCGAGACCGGTCTTGAGGCCGCCATCCACCTGCAGCCGCACCTTGTGGCGCAGACCGTTGGCGACCAGCGCCTGCTGGGTTTCAGCCAGACCCAGTTCCCACGGGGAGCCGGCATATTTGACCGAGGTGAGGGGGCTCGCGCCAGTGCCGCCGTCATAACCGGAGATGGTGATGAAGTCGGCATAGGCCTTGGCCACGCCGCAGGCGATGGTGCCGACGCCAGGCTCGGAGACCAGTTTCACCGACACCAGACAGCTCGGGTTGATCTGCTTGATGTCGAAGATGAGCTGGGCCAGATCCTCGATGGAGTAGATGTCGTGGTGCGGCGGCGGTGAAATCAGGGTCACGCCGGGCACGGAATAACGCAGCTGGGCGATCTGGGCAGTCACCTTGTCACCGGGCAGTTGGCCACCTTCGCCGGGCTTGGCACCCTGCGCCACCTTGATCTGCACTACATCGGCGTTCATCAGGTAGTGGGGGGTGACACCGAAGCGGCCGGAAGCTACCTGCTTGATGCGGGAGTTCTTCTCGGTACCGAAGCGCTTGGGATCTTCGCCACCTTCGCCGGAGTTGCTCTGACCGCCGAGGCGGTTCATGGCGACAGCCAGCGCCTCGTGGGCCTCAGGACCGAGGGCTCCGATGGACATGGCGGCGGAGTCGAAGCGGGGGAACAGCTTGTCGGCTGGCTCAACCTGATCCAGCGCGACCGGATTGTCGACTTTCTTCAGGGCCAGCAAATCGCGCAGGGTTGCAACCGGGCGCTCGTTCACCAGACGCGCGTACTCCTTGTAATCAGCATAGTTGCCGGAGCGCACCGCCGCTTGCAGGGTCTGCACCACATCCGGGTTGTAGGTGTGGTACTCGCCGCCGTGCACGAACTTGAGCAGGCCGCCGTGGGGGAGGGGCTTGCGGGCCAGCCAGGCCTGACGGGCCAGATTGTGCTGATCCTGCTGGATATCGGCAAAATCGGCACCCTGAATACGGCTCGATACGCCGCGGAAGCAGGTATCGACCACGGCTTTGGCAAGACCCACCGCTTCGAACAGTTGGGAGCAGCGATAGCTGGCGACCGTGCTGATGCCCATCTTGGACATCACCTTGTAGAGCCCCTTGTTGATGCCGTTGCGGTAGTTGACCATGGCCTGGCGCAGGGACATGGCGAGCACGCCCTCTTCAACCTGTTTGGCCAGGGTTTCGTAGGCGAGATAGGGGTAGATGGCGGTCGCGCCAAAGCCCAGCAGCACAGAGAAGTGGTGCGGGTCACGGCAGCTTGCAGTCTCCACCAGAATGTTGGCGTCGCAGCGCAGGTTGTTGTCCACCAGGGTGCGCTGTACCGCGCCCACCGCCATGGCGGCCGGGATCGGCAGGGTGTCGGCGCTGATATCGCGATCCGACAGCACCAGCAGCACGGTGCCACTCTTGGCAGCAGTTTTGGCCTCCTCGCAGATGCGCACGATGGCCGCTTCCAGCCCCTCTTCGGGCTTGAAGTTGAGGCTGATCACCTGATGGCGGTAGTACTCACCTTCCAGTGCCAGCAGCTGGTGGAAGTCGGAGTAGAGCAGGATCGGTGACTGGAACAGCACCCGGTGGGCGTGGCCGAAGGTTTCGTTGAAGACGTTCTGCTCGCGACCGATACAGGTGGCCAGCGACATCACGTGGTTTTCCCGCAGCGGGTCGATGGGCGGGTTGGTCACCTGCGCAAACATCTGGCGGAAGTAGTCATAGAGGGTACGCGGGCCGGAGGAGAGCACCGCCATCGGGGTATCATCCCCCATGGAGCCCACCGCCTCCTGACCATTTTCACCGAGAACCCGGATGATCTGATCCAGCTCCTCGAAGGAGTAGCCAAACAGCTTCTGATAGGTTTTCAACTGGTCGTCGGAGAACTCGCGGCTACCGGTCTTGCTGTCGTCCATCTGCTCGAAGGGGACCAGTCGGCGGCAATGCTTGTCCATCCACTGTTTGTAGGTGTGGCGGGTCTTGAGATCGTCATCGATCTCGAAGCTGGTCCACACCTTGCCGTTGCTGGTATCCACCACGAACAGCTCGCCCGGGCCGACCCGGCCCTTCTCCAGCACTTCGTCCGGGGTGTAGTCCCAGGTGCCGACCTCGGAGGCGAGGGTGATGAACTTGTCCTTGGTGATGACGTAGCGGGCCGGACGCAGACCGTTGCGATCTAGTGCGCAGGTGGCGTAGCGACCGTCGGTCATAACGATACCAGCGGGGCCATCCCACGGCTCCATGTGCATGGAGTTGAAGTCGTAGAAGGCGCGCAGGTCGTCATCCATGTTCGGGTGCTTTTGCCATGCTGGCGGGATCAACAGGCGCATGGCGCGGAACAGATCCATACCACCGGCGAGGAAGAGATCCAGCATGTTGTCGAGGCTGGAGGAGTCAGAGCCGGTGGTGTTGACGAAGGGAGCCGCTTCCTGCAAATCGGGGATCAGCGGCGTCGCAAACTTGTAGCTGCGTGCCTTGGCCCACTGGCGGTTGCCGGCGATGGTGTTGATCTCGCCGTTGTGGGCCAGATAGCGGAACGGCTGGGCCAGCGGCCAGCGCGGGCTGGTGTTGGTGGAGAAACGCTGGTGGAAGACGCAGATGGCCGCCTGCATACGGATGTCAGCGAGATCCAGATAGAAGCGCGGCAAGTCCACCGGCATGCACAGCCCTTTATAGACGGTGACCAGGTTGGAGAGGCTGACCACGTAGAAGTAGTCGTCGTTGACGCGCTTTTCGATGCGGCGACGCACGATATAGAGACGGCGCTCGAGATCCTTGTCGACCCAGCCGGGCGGGGCGTTGACAAAGACCTGTTCAATGCTGGGCAGGGAGGCTTTGGCGATGGTACCCAGTACGTTGGTATCGACGGGCACCTTGCGCCAGCCGACCAGACTCAGGGTCTCTTTTTCCAACTCTTCGTCGATGATGTCGCGGGTCTGCTGGGCCAATACGGGGTCAGGGTTGAGAAACAGCATGCCGACCGCATAGTTGCGGCCAAGGTGCCATCCCTTCTCCTCGGCGACAGCTCTGAAGAAGCTGTCCGGTTTTTGCAGCAGCAGACCGCAACCATCGCCGGTCTTGCCATCGGCGGAGATCCCGCCGCGGTGCTGCATGCGAGCCAATGCTGACATCGCGAGACGGACAAGCTTGTGGCTGGCTTCCCCTTCCATGTGGGCCAACAGGCCGAAGCCACAGTTATCCCTCTCCAGCTTTGGATCATATAGTGACATTGCATTTCTCCCTTGCTCGGCCTTGTATCGCACAGTCATCACCTGACTGCATAAATTGCGATTGGCTCTTGTGGTTCCGTCTGCCTGACGTGGCGAATCTCCAAACTAATGGGATTTTCTGGCGAGGTCAATCGCAGGTCAGGTTTGTCTTCATGGTTACATTCGCATAACAAAATGTCGGGTTAGGGGGATTAGCTCGCAGTTATGGAGTGTTTATTCTGTGTGGTTTGATTTTGTTGGTTAAATATATCGCCATTGACGGGCTCAATGGTGCGCTCGGCGACGATGGGCGAATGTAGTAATTTTACCAACCCGATGTGGCCGACAGCGGAAGGGATCACATTTTCAATATCCCATGCTTGCAATTGTGTGCTGTCGGGTCTCTTTGAATTTTTCATTGTTCAACAGTGGGTTATCAGGTCTCATTTTCATATGGATGTTTACTGTTTGAATCGTCAAAGAACTGTAAAAATCCTTTTTTTGCGCTTTTCCTCTATATTTATTCAAAATTGGTCGGGTATTTATATGTTTTACCCTCTCCGCTAGCTTGATCCAGCTCAGCCCCTGTTTTGCGCAAGCTCGTACAATGGCGCTCCTTTAGCGGAGGTGTCATGCAGTTACACGAACTCGTCAATACATTCGGTCAGGATCTCAAGCAGCGTCATGGTCAGAAGATCCACAAACTATCCATCCACGGGGCCTTCACCTGCCCGAACCGTGACGGCACCCTGGGCCGTGGTGGCTGCACCTTCTGTAACGTTTCCTCTTTTGCCGACGAGTCGGCTCAGCAACTCTCAGTGGTGCAACAACTGCTGGCTCGCCGGGACGAAGTCACCCGTGCCAAGCGCTATCTTGCCTACTTTCAGGCCTATACCAGTACCTATGCCGAGGTCGAATATCTGCAGCGGATGTATGAAGAGGCGCTGTCGGTGAGCGATATGGTGGGGCTCTGTGTGGGCACTCGCCCCGATTGCGTGCCGGATGCGGTGCTGGATCTGTTGGCGGGCTATCAGGCCCGGGGTTACGAGGTGTGGCTGGAGCTCGGGCTGCAAAGCGCCAATGACAAGACCCTGCAACGGATCAACCGCGGCCACGGTTATGCCGCCTATGAGGATGCGGTAAGACGTGCCCATCAGCGCGGCATCAAGGTATGTGCTCATCTGATCGTCGGCCTGCCGGGCGAGGTGCCAATGGACAGCCTCGATACCCTGCATCGTATTGTTGAGACCGGCGTGGAGGGGATCAAGTTGCATCCGCTTCATGTGGTTGAAGGCAGTACTCTTGGCAAAGCGTGGCAGGTGGGGCGCCTTGAGGTATTGACGCTGGAGCAGTATGTGGAGGCGGCCGTTGCCATGATCCAGCACACGCCGCCCGAGGTGGTGTATCACCGGATTTCGGCCTCCGCGCGCCGTCCAACCCTGTTGGCGCCAGCCTGGTGTGAAAATCGCTGGACTGCCATGGCGGATATTGCCAAAGCACTCTCATTGAATGGCCCGCAAGGTCACGCGTTGGGCAGACCCTTCATACTTCCTGACCTATAATTGAGCGCCAGATTATTATTTTCACGTAAAACATAGGGTTATATAAAAAACTTCATACCCTAAACTATAGTTTTGGTACGTGCCGGTTGATATAGTGGTGCGCCATAATAAATGTCATTATCAATTAACTCCAACATTCACCCTGATTGCAGTGTTAGCATGGTGTTGATGAGCCGATTATTTTTACCAATAACGAATCATGCCGCCATTGCTGCTGTGCTGGGAAATTGGGGATGAGTGTCGCGATCTATCTGGACAGGTTTATCCCCTGATCAGTCTCATCAGCGGGAAGGCCACTCGGTTTTAGCGTGGCTATAGCAGGGAAATATGAGCGATGAACGCTCTTATCTACCTCATTTATGCAGTGACAGGATGCTATGCAAGCAGAAACAAGTCGTATTGATGAGTTATTGGAGTGTCTGGTCTTCTTGACCCGTTTTTATGGTGTGCCCAACAGCCAGGATGCCCTGACGACAGGGTTGCCACTGGTCTCCGGACGCCTGACTACCGCACTCTTTTGCCGTGCTGCCGAGCGGGGCGGGTTATCCGCCCGTGAAGTGATCCAGCCACTGGCCGATATTTCTCCCTTGCTGCTGCCTTGCGTATTGCAGATGCGCAGTGGTGGTGCCTGCATTTTGCTGGAATGGAACGAAGATCGCAGCCAGGGGAAAGTGATTTTCCCGCAGGCCGGTGATGCCGCGCAATGGCTGACAGCAGCCCAGTTGGGTGATGAGTATCTGGGACGCCTCTTCTACGTGAAGAAGCAGTTCAAGTTTGACGAGCGCTCGCCCAAGGTACTGGAAACCCGTGATGGACACTGGTTCTGGAGCACCTTGTTCGAATCCCGCGGTATCTATCGCGATGTGCTGATCGCCTCCATTCTGATCAACCTGTTTGCCATCGCCAGTCCGCTCTTTACCATGAACGTTTATGACAAGATTGTGCCCAATCTGGCGTTTGATTCGCTCTGGGTGCTGGCGGTCGGGGCCATGGTGGTCTTTACCTTCGATTTTGTGATGCGGCAGTTGCGTAGTTACTTTATCGACATTGCCGGTAAAAAGTCTGATGTGCTGCTGTCCGCCAAGATTTTCGCCAAGGTGATGGGCATGAGAATGGAGTCTCGTCCCGCTTCCACTGGCGCGTTCGCCAAACATCTGCAGGAATTTGAATCGGTGCGGGAGTTTTTCACCTCCGCAACGGTTTCTACTCTTATCGATCTCCCTTTTGCCGTCTTCTTCCTTTTTATTATCTGGATGTTTGCAGGCGTAATGGTGGTGGTTCCCATCGTCGCCATGCTGATCCTCATCGCCTACAGCTTCTATATTCAGGAGCCCCTCAAGCAGTCCATCGAAGAGGGGTCACGCCTTGCGTCCCAGAAGAACGCCAACCTGATTGAAAGTATTTCCGGGCTGGAAACCGTCAAGATTTTCGGCGCCGAGAGCATGTTCCAGCATCGCTGGGAACAGGCCGTCTCCCATATTTCCACCTGGGGCGTACAGACCCGCCGCATTACCAACTCCATGTCCTCACTGGCCAGTTATATCCAGCAGGTGGTGACGGTCGGTCTGGTGATCGTCGGTGTTTACCAGATCTCCGAAGGTTTGGTTACCATGGGGGGGATGATTGCTGCCGTGATGCTCTCCAGCCGCGCCATTGCGCCTATGGTGCAACTCTCCGTGTTGTCGACCCGTTATAACCAGGCCAAATCTGCATTGGATATTCTGGAAAAAATTATGCAAACCCCGGGTGAGCAGGAGGAGGGCAAGCAATATATCCATCATCCGGTGATTGCCGGTCGAATTGAATTCGAAAATGTCTCCTTCAAATATCCGGGAATGGAAACCAGCACGCTGCACAATATCAATTTGCGCATTCAGCCGGGCGAAAAGGTGGCGATTATCGGCCGGATTGGGGCGGGTAAAACGACCCTCGAGAAGCTATTGATGGGGTTGTATCGACCGACCGATGGCTCGGTACGTATCGATGGTTTTGAACTTGATCAACTGCCGCCTGCGGTGATCCGCCGCAATATCGGCTGTGTTCCGCAAGATGTCATTCTCTTTTTTGGATCGGTGCGGGACAACATCATGCTGGGTAATCCGCTGGTGGATGATGTGAGAGTCTTGCGCGCAGCCAAGCGGGCGGGTGTCACTAACTTTACCAACCGGGATCCTAACGGGCTGGATCGGCAGATAGGCGAGGGGGGCCGTCAGCTATCCGGTGGCCAGCGTCAGTCGATCCTGCTGGCACGCGCCCTGCTCAATGATCCCCCCATTCTGGTGATGGATGAGCCGACCTCCAACATGGACAACCAGTCCGAGATGCAGGTCAAACAGGAGCTCGCCAGACTGGGCCCGGAAACCACATTGATCCTCATCACTCACAAAACCTCGATGCTGGATGTGGCATCGCGAGTTATCGTCATCGAGCAGGGGCAGATCGTTGCTGATGGTCCCAAAGAGGTGGTGTTACAGCAGTTGAAGGAAGGCAAGGTGCGCGTGCAGGAGGTGTCCCATGGTTAAGGGGCTCATGGACTGGTTCAAGCGCAGCAAAAAGACGCCTTCCGGCGAGGTATTGCCAGCACCCGAGCATCTGGAGTTTGTCGATGACGGCGCGGCAGCTGTACTGCTGACCACGCCGACCGGAGCTCGTATCCTGCTATGGTGCTGTTTCCTCTTTTTCATGAGTGCCATCGTCTGGGCGGCCTGGGCCGAACTGGATGAAGTCACCGTGGGTCAGGGCAAGGTTATTCCGTCCCGTCAGCTGCAGGTGATCCAGAACCTGGAAGGGGGGATCGTCAAAGAGATCTTCGTTAAAGAGGGGGATATCGTCGAAAAGGGACAGCCTCTGCTGCGCATTGATGACACCCGTTTCCGCTCCGACTTTAGAGAACGGGAGCAAGAGGTAGTCACTCTAAAGGGGGATGTGGCTCGTCTGCGCGCCGAGATGGCCAGCGTCGAGGTGAAAAACGACCCGGCACTGGGGTGGCGTGAACAGGTCGTGGTAGGTGAAGCGCCAATCCAGTTTCCCGATGGTTATGAAACCGTTTTTGCCGAATACGCACACCGTGAGCGCTCTGTACAGCGGGATCGCCTCAATAACCTGAAGAACCAGCTCTATATTCTTGGTCAGCAAATCGAACAGAAAGAGCAGGAGCTGATTGAACTGAATGCCAAGATCCGCACCGTGAATCGCAGTGTGGATCTGGCCAGACAGGAACTGAATATTAGCCGTCCGCTGGCGAAAGAAGGTATAGTGCCTCAAGTGGAGCTAATCAAGCTTGAGCGGCAGGTCAACGAGATGCAGGGGGAGCTGGAGAGCAACCGTCTGCTGATCCCAAAACTCAATTCGGTACTGCGTGAGACCATCTCCAAGCGTAATGATATTGCGCTGAAGTTCAGAGCAGATTCCCAGACTGAACTGAATGAGAAACAGGGGCGGCTTGGCCAGTTATCAGAAGGGCAGGTTGGCTTGCGAGACAGGGTTGACCGGACCAGCGTGATTGCACCGCTCAAGGGCACCATCAAGAAGCTCAAGATCAACACCCTGGGCGGCGTGGTTCAGCCCGGCATGGATTTGATGGAGATTGTGCCGCTGGAGGATACCTTGCTGGTAGAAGCCAAGGTGTCACCGAAAGATATCGCCTTCCTGCGACCGGGGCTGGATGCCATCGTCAAAATTACTGCCTACGACTTTACAATCTATGGAGGATTGCATGGCAAGGTTGAACAGATAAGTGCGGATTCGATCCAGGATGAGGAGGGGAACTCCTTTTATCTGGTTCGGGTTCGAACAGAGAAAAGTTACTTGGGCGATGAGCTTAACGCACTTCCCATCATCCCCGGTATGTTAGCCAGTGCTGATATCATTACTGGTAAAAAAAGTGTCCTAGACTATTTGCTTAAGCCGATTTTACGGGCAAAGCAGTCGGCACTGAGAGAACGATAAGCCAACAATCTAAAAACAAAACATGACTGGAGATAACATGAAAAAAACGATTGTTGCCATGCTGGTCAGTGGCTGCATCCTGATCCCGAGTTTGGGTCAGGCCCAGACTCTGGAAGAGTCGGTGGCACAGACACTTGCTACGCATCCCAAGATAAAGGAAGCGTTTGATCTGTATCAGGCACGACTCTATCAGCATGATGGAGCCAAGGGTGGCTATTATCCTACGATCGATCTGCGTGGCGGCGTAGGTTACGAGAAAACGGACAGTCCTTCGACAAGAATTAACCCAAACAGTGATGATTCGTTGACTCGCAAAGAGGCTGGACTCAGTCTGCGACAAATGTTGTTTGATGGCTTTGATGTCAGCAACAACGTCTCCAGAACCGAAGCTGAAGCCAATGCCCAGCGTCTGGCGATGATCTCCGAAGCTGAAAATACCGCGCTGCGAGTAGCTGAGGTCTACCTCAATATGCTGCGCCAGCAGGAGATCCTGGAACTCTCCAAACAGAACTTGGAAACCCACGAGCAGATCCGCAGCGACATCAGCAAGCGGACTGATTCAGGTCTTGGCTCTACTGCGGATCAGACCCAGATTGAAGGTCGTGTTGCCCGGGCCTATTCAAATCAGGCCGCTGCTGAAAACAACTATCGCGACGCAGAGAGTGAATTTATTCGTGTCGTGAACGAGGTACCCAAAGATCTGGTACAGCCGGTTCCCAATACCGAGCTTATCCCGACCAGCCTCGATAGTGCGCTGAAAACAGCGACCGAAGTCCATCCGACCCTGCTCTCTTCCCTGCAGGATATCGAAGCGGCCAAGTATCAGCATGAAGGTGCCAAATCCGGTTTCTACCCCAATGTAACATTCGAGGTCGATCAGAACTGGAATGAGGATATCGATGCGGTCAAAGGGCGCAACGATGATCTGACCGCAATGGTGCGGATGCGTTACAACCTGTTCCGTGGCGGTTCTGATGTGGCAGAGAGCAATGCAACATCGGCGCTCTACTCTCAGGCGAAAGACATTCATTTGAATGCGTTCCGCCAGGTGGAGGAAGGCACTCGTCTGGCCTGGAACGCGAAAGAGTCGCTGGCCAAGCAGAAGACCTTCCTGAAAGAGCATGTTGACGCCAGCTATGACACCGTACAGGCATACAAGAAGCAGTTTGGTTTGGGTCAACGGACATTGCTGGACGTATTGAACACCGAGAACGAATTGTTCGAGGCGCGTCGCAGCTACATCACTGCCGAGTATGATGCACTGCTGGCTGACTATCGCATTCTCAACGCGACAGGCAGTCTGCTCAATGCATTTAGCGTCAAACAACCCGCTGAATGGCAGGCCAGGCAATAACCGTTTGTTCATGATCCCGCAGGGATCATGAACGCCAACATGGTGATTGCAGCTGGCAGTCACCATGTTTGGCTAACGCAGGTTGTTGTACGAGCTTTGAGGAGTGCAGCAGTAATAATGCAGCAGGAATATGATGTGACACTCCAGCGCGGAACCGGTAGCCGATGGTGTTATCTTCTTAATGAATGGAGATACAGATCCTTACGCGCTCTGCGCCACTCCTTATGGATCCTGCTGTTACCCTTCTCACTTCTGCTCTGTGCCAGTCAGCCTCTGCCACAGGAAGATCTCAACTTGATCAAGCGGGCGGAGCAGACCTATGGCGCCAGAGCCGGCAAGCGTGTAACCAGTTGGCGTATGTTGGTCATGGAGACGAAGGGCAGGGCCCTGAGCGAAGAAAAAAAGCTTGAGCGGGTTAATAATTTTTTCAATCGGATGCGTTTTATTGACGATATCAAGTTGTGGCGCAAAAAGGATTATTGGGCAACCCCGCTAGAATTTTTGGGAGCCGCCGGGGGAGACTGTGAAGATTTCAGTATCGCTAAATACTCTACGCTGCTCGAGCTTGGGATCCCGGATGATAAAATGCGGATGGTGTACGTAAAGGCTCTTGATTACAACCAGTTTCACATGGTGGTGGCATATTATGAGACACCCTCGTCCGTTCCGGTTATTTTGGATAATTTGATAGGCTCGATTCGCCCAGCCACACAGCGGCGTGATCTGGTGCCTATTTACAGTTTTAACGGTAGTCACTTGTGGTTGATGAAGGCACGAGGCCAAGGGGAACTGGCTGGTCAATCATCCCGCTTGGGATTATGGAATGATTTACGCAATCGCATGACCTCGGGGCGATTGGCTCGGCCAGTGGTGAATTTGGATGATTAACCTATGACGCTCTATCGACAGTTATTAGCCACCATGCTGCTGCTGTTTGGATTGTTATTTGCGGCCACATACTGGGTGCAATTCAATTCAACCCGCACTTATCTGGCGCAGCAACAGGAAACAACGGTCATCAATACGGCAACCTCGCTGGGGCTTGCGCTCACCCCCTATCTGGAAAACGGTGACAAGGTCGGTGCCGAGTCGGTGATCCAGGCCATTTTTGATGGTGGCTATTATCGACTGGTTCGCCTTGATCTGCTGGCATCAAAGGATGTCATCGAGCAGGAAAATACCAACAATATTCAGGGGGTACCGCGGTGGTTTGTAAATTTGGGACTGTTTCCTGAGGTATCCAACGAGTCAATTCTGACGTCTGGCTGGTTGCAGCTTGGAAAATTAAAAGTAGTGGGTCACCCCGGCCAGGCTTATTACGAGTTGTGGTGGGGGATGAGCGAGCTGGCGAGCTGGTTTCTGGTCGGCTTTTTGATCACCACAATTTTGTTGATGAGAGCACTCAACTACTTGCTCAAGCCACTCAAACAGATCTGTGATCAAGCCGTCGAGATTGAGCTGCACCATTTCGGTCATACAATCCCGGAGCCTAAAACCCATGAATTGAAGCAGGTCGTTCAGGCGATCAACACGCTCTCAAGCAAATTGGCGTTGCAGTTTAAAGAGCAAGCCGATGAGGCCGAGAAATTGCGTGAGCGGGTTTATGTCGATGCCGTGTCGGGGCTTGGCAACCGAGCCTATTTTGTGGGTCAGGTAAACGCATGGATCGCGGAGGCTGGCCAAGGTGGCGTCATGCTGGTTGCGGTCGACATGCTGGATGATATCTATCGCGATGAAGGCTTTGCTGCCCGCGACAACATGGTCAAATCGATAGCTCAGGCTTTGAAAGAGCAATTAAAAGGGTGGGATGGCGCAGCCTTGGCACGGATCTCCGCGACGGAATATGCGCTGCTCTGTCCAACTGACGATCTCACTCAGTTAAAAGAGCTGGCTGAAGTGATTAATAGCCGCATTGCCGATCTGGTGGTGAATCCAATGGGCGAAGGGGATGCGCTCTCCGTCATCGGTATTGCTGGTCGTGATGGCAATGATGATCTCTCTGCCTTGTTGACCAAAGCCGATAATGCGCTTGGCAAGGCGCGCAATGAACGCCGTGGTGCTGTGGTGATGGAAGGGGGGACCGAGCAAGGTTTGATGGGGCGTTTGGCCTGGCGAGATCTGGTACAAGATGCCATTTCACGACAACTTTGGCGCTTCAAAGCACAACCAGCTTGCCGGTTTGATAATGGAGCAAGGTTGCATGCCGAACTATTTGCTTCTATCTCTCGGGATGGCACTGATTATTTTGCCGGTCAGTTCTTGCCCGCGATTGAACAGTTCAAATTGGGTGGCGAGTTTGACCAGGCGGTGCTTGATGCTTGCGTTCCATTACTGCAAAAACAGTCTGATCTGGTACTGGCGATCAACATCACTGCTGGCTCGCTCTGTTCGGATGAATTTTTAACCTGGCTGACGCGCTATCTGACCGAGCATGCAGAGCTCAAAGAGCGGTTGTTATTTGAAATACCTGAAGCTGCCATCATGAAACATAAAGACAACGTGGCTGCGTTGGTTTGCACCTTGCAAGCTCATGGTTTTCAGTGGGGGGTTGACCACTATGGTCGTCACTTCCAGTCTCTGGGCTATCTGGAGGAGTTGTCGCCGGCTTATGTCAAGGTTGATCACGGTTATACCAGTCAGGTCATGGAGCCGGGGGCTGACACCTCATTCCTGGCTGCAGTGTGTCGCGCTGCGCACAATGCCGGTGTGACGACTATTGCAACCCGAGTCGAAGATCAACATCAAGTGGAACTGCTTTCCAAGTTGCATATCGATGGTTACCAGGGATTTGTTCATCCCGCCTTCCCATTGCCTTGAATTAAATGGCCCCGATAGGGGCCTTTTTTATACCAGTCACTTCTCTTTTCGCCATTTTTCTATAACAAACTCAAGGTCAGCCTTGAATGGGGCTGGGTCTAGGGTTCTGATTTGTATTAAGAAATACCAACTCTTCGATTTATTTCCGTCCATTTGTTGAATTCCTCTCGAACGTACGCTTTTTTGCAACGGAACAGCGCGCTATCTCCTTCTACGGTGTAGACATCAAGATCTGTCACCTTGGAGCAATGGATATGCGTACCCAAATCATCGACAAGTCCGTGGTTGTCTCAGCTATAGAAGGCAATGTGGATATTGTGCTGGCTGATGGAAGCAGCCGCCCTCTGCAAAAAGGGGAAATTCTCCAACCCGGAGCAAAATTGGCCATAGCTGATGATGCCAAGCTGGCTCTTTCCCCTTATGACGATACTCCAGCATCGGATGTTCCGGCAGGTTCCGAGTCCGCTGGACCTGCTCAACCGCAAGTGGCGGCCAGCCAGGAAGGCGCACCTTCAGATATTGCCGCATTGCAAGAATCGATTCTGCAGGGTGTTGACCCGACTCAAAACTTTGAGGCTTCTGCTGCTGGTGGGGCACCAGCGGCCGGTGGTGGTGGCGGTATTGGTGGAGTTGCGGGGGCCAGTGGTAATGGTGGTTTCGTAACAATTGATCGAACAGGCGATGCCACGATAGCGGCTGCAGGGTTTGATACCACCTACGATACGGCCGCTGTCATCAATGAAAATCAGGCCGAAGATTTGATTCTTGAAAATCAGCTTGATGATTTGGGCGAAACCGCCGTGACCCTGGAAGACACTCAGATCAGTGGGAATTTGCTCGACAATAGTACCAATCCAGATGGGCCTGCTGATGCCTCTATCGTTTCATATGACTGGGGTATCAATATCGGAGTCCCTGCCGGTGTTGCTGCCACCATTACCGGAGTGGGCACGCTGATCATCAATCCGGATGGGAGCTATACCTTTACTCCGGCTCCTAACAATGATGGTGCAGTTCCGCCGGTGAACTATCAGGTAACTGATGGCCAGGAGACAGTGACTTCAACACTCGTTATCTCCATTACTCCGGTAGATGAGGCGGTAGGCCTTGATGGGCTTACCCTGGAAGGGGGAGAGGTGTTGGTCAGTGATGCCAACCTGGCCGACGGTTCGGCACCTAACGCTGCCGCGTTAACTCAAAGTGGGGTGTTTACCTTTAATGCCCCTGATGGCGTACAAACGCTGGCAATCGGGGCGATCCAGTTGATCAGCAATGGCACCGTGATTGCTCTGCCTGTATCCATTGAGACTCCGCTTGGCAATGGATTGCAAATCACTGCAATAACCTACGATCCCGTTACCGGTAACGGCAGTGTCTCCTACAGCTATACCCTCCTTGATAACGAGGCCCATCAACAACCCGCGTTTGATCTGCAATTGGGTGAGAGTCTCGCTGTGACCTTGACCGATGATGACGGTGATACAACCAGTGCAACGCTGGACATCGTTATTCAGGATGATGTGCCGACCCAGGATGTGGGGGTGGCCGAAGAGGCTAATTTGGGTGGATTGTCGGTCAGTCTGGACGAGACGGTTGGCAAAGAGGATACCTACAGCGAAAGTGATGTGAATGACGGCTATGTCAGTGATGACGTAGAGGGTGCACTGGCCCGGGCTACAACTGCGATTGAAGGTGGTCTGCTGTCACTGTTTACCAGCAGTGGCAGCTACGGTGCTGATGGTGCAGGTAGCATCACCGGCAGTTTCAGCTTTGTCGGAATTGGCGAGGCGGGGGTTGCCACCAACCTGTCGGCCACCAAAGGTGGTGCGATTACCCTCAATGCAGCGAGCGCGACCGAGCTGCAAGGGGTTGATGGTGAAGGAGGTGTGGTCTTCAGCATCAAGATTGTGGTGGTAGATGGGGTATCCCAACTGCAGACCACCCAGTTTGAAGCCTTGTCTCATGACGACTCCGGTTTGTTTGATGAATCACTGTCGCTGCTGCTCAGTGGGCAGAACAGTCTGGAACTGCAATACAGCGTGACCGTGTGGATGGTGATGGCGATAGCGTGACCGACA
>NZ_CAWLMI010000016.1:0-10496 GCF_963862045.1 Aeromonas sp. 159
GAGCCATGTTGAGGAAATGGCTCGGCTGGCCGACATGGATCACAACACGTTCCAAGTAGCAGCGCACGTTGGCGCTGATGATGACCATTAAAAAGCAAGAATCATGCCTCATTCCCGGCTCAAGCTTTGTCCGGCGCGTCCGATAATAAGTCAGGTGCAGATACAGGAAAGGTATCCATGAACAAACTCATCACGGCGTTGGCGCTTGCCCTGGCATTGGCCGGGTGTGGCTCCGACCCTATCAATCGGGATCAGGGTGACCCCCGCCAGGCGGCGCAGGGGATGGAGCTCAACTGGCTGGTGGCGCGCATGACCGATCAGCTGATGGAGCGCAAATCGCTGACCACCCTGACCGAGCCCATCGCGGTGGCCTCTTTCGTCGATCTCGATACCCTGCAGGATACCAACTGGATGGGGCAGCAGATTGAGGAGAGCTTTATCTACGAGCTCAACCGCCGCGGCGAGGTGGTGGTGGACTTCAAGCTGACCGGTAGCATCAAGGTGACGCCACAGGGGGACTTCGTGCTGAGCCGAAACTACAAGGAGCTCTCTTCCCGTTTGCCGATCTCCCGCATTCTGGTTGGCACCTTCAGCCGCAATAGCAAGGGGATCCTGGTCAACGCCCGCGTTATCGACATGCGCACCAAGATGGTGGAGACCACTGCCCAGAGCCTGATCCCGCAAAAATATCTGTTCGGTGCCAACAACTCGTTTGGCCGGGCATCGATCAATCGCGGTTATCTGATGCGTGACAGTCAGGCCCGGCCGGGCGGTCATCTGGTCAACCTGACCCCGTGAGGTGCGAGTCATGAAGATCCTGTTTGGTTGCCTGTTGGCACTCTTGCTCACCGGTTGCAGCTACAACCGGGTGGTGGATTACACCCAGGGTGGCAAGCCCGATGATTTTCCGGTGCTCAAGGCGGTGGGGTATGCGGTGATCGACATCCAGCCCGGTCCCTCCCAGTCGGAGAAGATGCTGCAAGCCATTCGCGCCTCCAAGATGGATGCTTATCGCGAGCTGGCAGAGCAGCTCAATGGTCAGCAGGTGCGCGGTCAGAGCAGCTACCGCGACTTGACCCAGACCTCCAACTCGCTGGATGTGTCGGTCGCTGGTGTGGTGCGTGGTGCCCGGGTGGTGGCCTCCTATCCGCGCGGCAACACCTATGCCACCGAGATGGAGCTCGATACCCGTGCCCTCTACAATATCAATCAGTTGATGGCGGGTCAGTTCTGAGTTGATGGGCTTGCCGTGAAAATCGGCATCAAAACAAAAGGCGAGCAGGTGCTCGCCTTTTGTCGTTGTGGGCTGGTTAGCTTCCCATCAGCACCGGCGGTACTGCGGTGGGTTTCACATCCTCGCTCGGGTAGCAGCCAAGCACCTTGATATAGCGGGTGATCTTGGTCAGTTCCACCAGTGCGGCCTGCATCGCCGGAGTCTGCAGGTTGGCGGAGACATCCAGATAGAACATCTCTTCCCACGGGTTGCCCTGCACCGGACGGGACTCCAGTTTGGTCATGTTGATCTCGTGGCTGCGCAGCACCAGCAGCGCCTCGACCAGCGAGCCCGGTTTCTGGGAGGTGGACATGATGAGGGTGGTCTTGGCCGGGATCTGCGGTGCCACATCGATGGGCTTGCGCGCCACCACGATAAAGCGGCTGTAGTTCTCTTTCTGGTTGGCAAGCTGCTCGGCCAGCACGTCCAGGCCATAGAGCTCGCCACCAGCCGCGCTGCCGATGGCGGCGGCCTCCGCGCTTGCCAGCTCTTTGACCTTCATCATGGCGCTGGAGGAGGAGTCGCAGATCTCGTGGCGGGCCCCTTCCAGCTTGCTCAGATAGTGGGAGCACTGCTGGAACACCTGCGGGTGGGCATAGAAGGTCTTGATGCGGCCAAGCTCGGTCGGCACGGCGGTGAGAATGCAGTGCTCGATGGGATAGGTGAGCTCGCCGACGATGGAGAGGCTGGTGTGCTGCATCACGTCATAGACTTCGTTGATGGAGCCCGAGCTTGTGTTCTCGATGGGCAGCACCCCAAAGGCGGCGCGACCCGACTCCACCGCATCCAGCACTTCGCGGAAGTTCTGGCAGTTCACCTCGATCACCTGATCCTTGTAGCGCGCCAGATATTTGCGGGCGGCCAGGCTGGAGTAGGAACCACGCGGCCCCAGATAGGCGACGCTGGTCATCGGCTCCTGCTGCTCCGGGTTGAGCAGGCTCTGCAGATAGGCCTGCTGGGAGAGCACCGAGTCCTCGATGATGGTGTGGTAGATGCGGGTGATGTACTGGGCATCCAGCCCCAGCACGCGCCCTTGCTGGATCAGGGCGACCAGCAGCTCCTGCTCGCGCTGGTGGTCACGGATGGGGCGTGGGTTGGCTTGCTTGGCTCGTGCTACCTCGATGCTGAGGGTCTTGCGTTTTGCCAGCAGGGCAAGCAGCTCCTGATCCAACCGGGTGATGTCTTGTCTGATCTCGTCGAGCGTTGCCATGATGGTTCCCTATCCAATTAATCGATTGATATTGATGCAAAAAAAAGCCTCCGCGAGGGGAGGCTTGATTCGTCTTTGCTTTCTGTTCACACGACGACAGGCCTTCCCTCAAGCGGGCCGGATAAACGAGAAAGCAAAGAAGAACGGTGCGTGCATAAGTGTGTCCTTGAAGTAACGTCATAACCATTAAGGGATTTGCCGCTGCGATGCAAGTAAAACTTGCCCGCACCGCAAGATGGGGGCAGGGTATCCGGTCAAGTGGCAGGCGTATAAACGGCTTTATATGAAGCTGAATTTCTGCCCGCGATTCAGAGCTGCAGGAGGTTGTAATGGCGATTATTTTCGATTTGGGACGGGTGGTGGTGAGCTGGGATCCGGTAGGCATCGTGAGCTCGGTGCGTGGCCCAGAAGGGGCCGAGCAGCTGGCGGAGCGGCTGTTTAATCATCAGGACTGGCTGGAGGTGGACAGAGGCACCATGTCACTGCACACCATGGCTCGTCAGGCAGAGCGCAGAACCGGGCTGAGCGCCGCAGAAAACCTGGCGATTTTGCAGGCGGTGCCTCCGTCGCTGTTGCCAGATCCCGCTATGCTAACCTTGATGGCCGAGCTGCACGGAGCTGGCCATTCGCTCTATGCCCTTTCCAACATGGGGCACGCCAGCATCGACTGGCTGGAGCAGCATCAGGATTTCTGGCGCTTTTTCAGCGGCAAGGTGGTTTCGGCGCGGGTGCGGATGATGAAGCCGGAGCCGGATATCTATCGCTACCTGCTGGTGTCGTTCGATCTCAAACCGGCAGAGTGCATCTTCATCGATGACAGCCCCGCCAACATCGCGGCCGCCGAGGCCCTCGGTATCAGGGGGATCGTCTTTACCGACGCGGCGAGTTGCCGCCAGCAACTGGGTGAGCTGGGCTGTTTGCCCGCCACCGGCAGGGGGTGATGCCCCTCTAGGAGCACTATGGAGCATGGCCGGTTTCGCAATTGGCTCAGTCATTATCCCGAGGCGACCCTGATCATCGCCTGCAAGGATGGCAGCGGTTATCAGCTCTGTGTTGAGGCAGAAGGGGAGTGCCTCTGCCTGACCGACAGCGAGGGAGGGCGCCTGACCTTCACCTCGCTGGATCAGGCGCAGGGTTTCTTGCGAGCCCATCAGGTTCACCAAGCAAGATTACGAATTTATGACGCCCAAAATGAAGATTTAGCAGCAGAATCACAGGAAATAATCATCAAGTTTTAATTTTAACCAGACTCTTTAAGGGTCTATTCAGTTTGTTTGCCGCACAATACTGCACCTGTTCATCATCCGGAGCTGTTTAATGGGTGCCAATGTAGTTGTACTGAATCAGGGATATGATCACTCTTTTCAAGCCAGGGAACAGCTGCTGATTGAGCGACTGGCAAGTTTTGACGAGCTGGTTGTCTCTTTTTCGGGACGGTTGGAATCCTGCTACAGCATCGAGCTGTGCCGCGCTGCCGGTGTGAAAATCCACGCAATTACCCTCGATAATCCGACCCGCAGTCGCAGCGAAGTGGCCCGTGCCCGCCGTTATTGCCAGCGTTATGGTATCGATCACTGGGTCATCAAGAGTGACGAGATCGTCTTTTGCGATCGCCTGCCAAATATTGAAGGGCTGATCGACCCGGTTCGCCGCATTGGTGAGTATGTGCAGACTCGTCCGGAGTGGGCTCATCTGCCGTTGCTGGTTCCGGCAGCGGTGGAGGAGCGTGATGATTATCTTGCCCAGTTCGGGTCTCTGCCTGCCAACTCCATCTGGTTTTTTGCCGACAACGGATTGATGCGCCGCGATTATCGTTACGGCTTCAACAAGCGTCAGCTCGGTCGTTGGGGCAAGGGGAGCAACGGTTGCCTCAGCAATCGCTTCACCAATCCACGGCAGCTTGAGCAGCGTTATTTGCGAATGGTGGATCAGGCCGAGCAGATGCTGGCCGACATGGGGCTGGACGAGGCACAGGTCTTTTTCCATACCCTGTGCGACTGCTCCACCACCCTGGCCCGGGTGCGTCTGCCCGAACATCAGCGTGCGCAGGCCTTTGATATGCAATCGGATATTTTGTCCGCCCTCAAGGGGAGCAAGTTCGATCTGGTGACCCTGGATATGGCACAGAAAGAGCGGCACGATCTCGCCATCTAGCCTGCGGGCAAGCAATGCGGGTGCCAGAACGTGAGTGCCGTCATAGGCAAGGGGCGACGGGACTGTTTATACTGTCGCTCTTTCACCCGTTACCGAGCTTCGCCCAATGAAACCCTTCTCCCGTCTGCTGATTGCCCTGTGCCTCTCCCCCGTATTGGCGCAGGCTGCCCCTCTTTCTCAGGTGACGCTGCCCGATGGTCGGCAGGTTCAGCTCAACGACGACTTCACCTGGGAGTATCTGGTGGTCAAACCGGCCGAGTCCGTACAGGGCGTGGCTGCTGATGGGAAGGCTGGGGCCGTGGTGGCCGTCGCTGCTCCGGTGCTGACCGATCAGGCCAAGGCCAATCCGGACCTGCTTGCCCAGATGGCGCGCGATGGTGTGGTGGTCAAGCTCGACAAGATCGAGGAATCTGACCCGCTGGTGCTGACCTTTATGGTGAGCAATACCGGTACCCGCAATGTGGTCGGGGTGCGTGGCATGGTGACCCTGTTCAGTGCTGACGGAGTGCAGCTGAGCCGTCAGGAGGCCCGCTTCTGGGTTGCCGAGAACCGCCTGCCGGAGACCTATCTGCGCAAGGGGCAAGCCCGTCCGTCACTGGCCCTCGAGATCCCCCGTCCTGCCGGATTGACCGGTCAGCCGCTGGTGCGGGTTGAAATTGACGAGGTGGTCTTCCGCTGATTTGGCGTTGTTCCGGCCCATGCAAACCGTGTGGGCCGGCAACTTGTTGCCGCTGACACCCCCTGCAATATCTGCTTACATCTGACATGGTTCTGCAACAGCTTGCAGCTCGGCAAGCCGGGAACCTGATCGCACAATGACTCCATACCAGCTCGCTAGCAACGGGCCCAATCACATGGAGTTATCATCATGAAAAAAGCAACTGTCTCTCTTCTGGTTCTGGCCGGTTTTGCCTCTACTTCCGTCATGGCGCAGGATGCCTTTAGCTACGCCAAGGGCGCGGCCACCTGGGCGCACACCAAATCCGACTATCTCAACGGTACCTTCAGCAATGACAGCAAAGGAACCCGTGATTTTGGCGGTCTGAGCCTGGATCTCTCCAAGAGCTTCGGCTCCAATTTCTATGGTCGCGGCAGCACTGAATACACCTCTCGCAGCAACGGCAACGACAGCATGTCGATCTCCAGCATTGGTGTCGGTGTCTTTACTCCGCTGAGCACGGGTCTGAACCTCTACGGTGAAACCGGTGTGACCGGCTACATGCTGGAGCGTGAACTTGCCAGCGATATCGCTAACAAAGGGTGGGATGCTGTTGCTCGCAAAGATAGCGGCAGCATGTACGGTGAAGTGGGTCTGCGCTACGACATCGGCAATGTCGAGCTCTCCACGGCCTACCGCTACGCCAACATGACCGACGATATGCACGACTTCAAGGTGGGCGGTGCCTACAAGCTCAACCAGAACTGGGCGCTGACTGCCGATTACACCTATCGCAACTGGGATCTGCAAAAAGGTTCCATCTCCAGCCTGGGTGTGAAGTACAGCTTCTAATCCCCCTTCCCGTAGTCCGTAGTGTCTTGATTTTTACCCATGGCGTTCGCCATGGGCTTTTTCTTTTTCCGGTGATCCCTTTTTTCTCCTTGTGTCGTATCAGTCGCAAATAGTTATACGACTTTCATTTTTTTGTATAACTGCTATAACTGAATCAATGCTTATACAAGGAGCGTCATCATGTACAAGATTAAAGTCGGTATCAGTGCCTGCCTGCTGGGACAAGAGGTACGTTTCGATGGGGGCCATAAGCGCTCCAGCTTCTGTGAACGGGATCTTGGCGCTCACTTTGACTATCACCCCG
This sequence comes from Aeromonas sp. 159, assembly GCF_963862045.1. Taxonomy (NCBI): domain Bacteria; kingdom Pseudomonadati; phylum Pseudomonadota; class Gammaproteobacteria; order Aeromonadales; family Aeromonadaceae; genus Aeromonas; species Aeromonas sp. 159. The sequence goes on from NZ_CAWLMI010000016.1 coordinate 6,452, forward strand.
TCTGTCCCGAGATGGCCATCGGTCTAGGGGCGCCTCGCGCCGCCATCCGGCTGGTCAAGCGCAACGGCGAGATCCGCGCCGAGGCGAGCAACGGTAGCTTCGATGTCACCGAAAAGCTGATCGCCTTTAGCGAGCAGAAAGCGCGCCAGCTCGACTTTATCTCCGGCTATATCCTCTGTGCCAAATCACCCAGCTGTGGCATGGAGCGGGTCAAGGTCTATGGCGCCAACAACGAGGGGAGCGCCAAGGAGGGGATTGGCCTCTTTGCCAAGGCGTTGATGGAGGCCAACCCCCTGCTGCCGGTGGAAGAGGATGGCCGCCTGTGCGACCCGATCCTGCGCGAGAATTTCGTGCTGCGGGTCTTCGCCTACCACGACTGGCAGCAACTCTGCGCCCGCGGCATTACCGCCTCTGCGCTGATCCGCTTCCACTCTCGCTACAAGTATCTGGTGCTCTCCCATGCCACCACCCACTACCGCATCCTCGGCAAGCTGCTCGGCAATCTGGGCAAGTCCACCAATTTGCAGGAGGTGGCCGACAACTACATCAAGGGATTGATGACAGCGCTGACCCTGCGGGCCAACCGCCGCAGTCACACCAATGTGCTGATGCACCTGCAGGGCTACTTCAAGCGGGTGCTGACCCCGGCCCAGAAGCAGGAGCTGGCCGATACCATCGACAAGTACCGCACCGGCATCTTCCCCTTGCTGGTGCCGCTCACCCTGATCCGTCACTACCTGCGCGAGTACCCCAATCCCTATCTCGCCGAGCAGGTTTATCTCAATCCGCATCCCGATACGCTGAAATTGCGTTACGGGCTCTGAATCCGTGCTGTTGCCCCGGCGCATGGTTTGCGCCGGGGAGCCTTACCCCTCTGTTTGATGGACGTTGTCATGTCTGATTTATCGCAAGAAGTTGCTCCTCTCGCTGATGAGGGGATCTACCCCATTCGCGAGGTCTCCCGTCTCACCGGCGTCAACGCCGTGACCCTGCGTGCCTGGCAGCGCCGCTACGGTCTGGTGCAACCGGCCCGCACCGAAAAGGGCCACCGCCTCTACAGCGAGCAGGATATTCGCCAGATTGGCGAGATCCTGAGCTGGCTGGAGCGGGGAGTGAGTATCGGGCAGGTGAAGGGGCTCTTGAGCGAACCCCATTCAGAGCCGGTGAGCGATCACTGGCAGCAGACCCTGGAGCTGTTCAGTCAGGCACTGCTCGCCTTCAACCAGCGCAAGGCGGAGGCTGAGCTCAACGATTTGCTGGCTAGCTACCCGTTCGAGCTGGTGCGCAGCCGGATACTGCAACCGCTGGTGGAGCGGCTGCTGGGGCTGTGGCGCGAGCGGCCGGATGGCGAGCTGCTGCAACAGGTGTGGCTGGGCTGGCTCCATACCCGCTTCGCCCGCCACCTGATCGAGCAGGAGAAGGGCGTGCCGATCACGCTGGCGAGTTGGGGGCAAGTCGGCCCCCTCGATCTGGTCTGGGCCGCCTACGAGTTGATCGGTCAGGGTTATGAGGTGCAACTGCTGGGGGCGGCCCTGCCGCATCATGCCAGCCTGCTTGAGGGGCGTGCCGTTACCCCTTGGCTGGTGCTGCTGGGGGCTGGGCTTGGCAAGCAGGATCTGGCCGCCGGATGGCCCGCCGGTACGCGTCTGTTTGGCGAGTTGGGGCGCCTCTACGACGATGAGTGGCTTAAAGCGCATGGCTGGCAGGCGAGCCTTGCCGAGCTGATGGCGGATGCCCCAGATGCTGCTGGCACCAGCGGACGCGGGAGGAAAAAATCATGAGACTGGTCTGGTTGCGCAACGATCTGCGCCTTGCCGACAACCCGGCGCTACGCGCTTGTTGTGGCAAGAGTGCCTGCGCCGGTGATGAACCGGTCGCCGCGCTCTTTATCATCTCCCCTACCCAGTGGCGGCAGCACAAAATGGCCCCCATCCGTCAGCGCTTTATGTTGGCGCAGGTGGATGAATTGGGCCGCGAGCTGGCGGCGCTCGGCATCCCGCTCCATCTGCTGCGAGTGGATACCTTTGCCGAGGCGCCCGCTGCGCTGGCAGACCTCTGCCGCGAGCTGGGGGTGACCCAGCTCTATGCAAATCAGGCTATCGAGCTCGACGAGCAGCGCCGCGATCACGCCGTCAGTGCCGCGCTGGCTGAGCAGGCGGTGAGTTGTCACTGGTTCAACGGCTGTTGCGTATTGCCACCGGGGCGGGTGCTGACCGGCTCGGGTGAGATGTTCAAGGTGTTCACCCCCTTCAGCCGAGCCTGGCTCAAGGCCCTCGATGAAGAGGGGTTTGTCATTCATCGCGCCCCAGCGCCCCGTGGCGAGTCGTTGCCGTGGCAGCCGCTGGCCGAGCGGGCGTGGGTTGATGAAGCGCTCGGCGAGCTTACGGCTGATCCACGCTGGCCAGTAGGGGAGGCAGAAGCTCTACGTCGTTTGAACATTTTTCTGGAGCAGGCGGTGCTTGACTATGGCGAGACCCGGGATTTTCCTGCCATCGCGGGCACGTCCGTGCTTTCCCCCTATCTGGCGGCGGGCATCATCAGCCCGCGCCAGTGTGTGGCGGCGCTCCAGCAGCGCCTTGGCTATCGGCCCCAGTCGAAGGCCCAGCCCGGCTTTGTCTGGCTCAATGAGCTCATCTGGCGCGAGTTCTATCGCCACCTGCTGGTGCTGATCCCGACCCTCTCCATGAATCGCCCCTTCAAGCCCGAGACGGCGGCCTTGCCGTGGAGCTGGGATCCGGATGCCTTCGCCGCCTGGTGCGAGGGACGAACCGGCTACCCCATCGTTGATGCGGCGATGCGCTGTCTCAACACCACCGGCTGGATGCACAACCGGCTGCGAATGATAGTGGCGAGCTTTCTCACCAAGGATCTCCATATCCACTGGCGGCTCGGGGAGGATTACTTCATGAGTCGACTGATCGACGGGGATCTGGCAGCCAACAATGGCGGTTGGCAGTGGGCGGCGGGCACAGGCGCCGATGCGGCCCCCTACTTTCGGGTCTTCAACCCCACCACTCAGGGGCAACGATTTGATCCACAAGGGGAGTTTATCCGTACCTGGGTAACTGAACTGGCCGATATTCCCGCCGCTTATGTGCATCAGCCCCACGACTGGCTGCGGCTCAAGGGGCGACAGGATTATCCGGCACCCATGGTGGATCACGCCGTTGCCCGGGTGAGATCCATCGAGATGTTTCGCTCTCTGGAGAAATAGGATGAACGAGCCGCTGGCCCGCTTTATTGGCCTCTATCAGCAACTGGATAAACAGCAGTTGCACCGCTTGCCCGAGGTCTATGCCGAACAGGTGGTCTTTACCGATCCGGCCCACCGTATCGAGGGGCTGGCGGCCCTTGGCGACTATTTTGCCGCCCTCTATCAGCGCCTCGCCTACTGTCGCTTCGTCATCTCCAGTCAGCAGCAGCAAGGGCCGCAGGCCTGGCTCGGCTGGACCATGACCTTCTCTCACCCCAGATTGCGTGGTGGTGAGCCGGTGACGGTGGATGGGGCCACCCGCCTCGAATTCGACGAGGCGGGCAAGGTGTGCCAGCACAGGGACTATTTTGACCTGGGCGCCATGCTCTACGAGCAGTTGCCGCTGCTCGGGCCCGTGGTGCGCACCATCAAGATGAGGCTTGGCGCATGAGCGGCCGAGTGCTTATTACAGGCGCGACCTCCGGCATAGGTCGTCAACTGGCGCTGGATTACCGGCGCGCCGGCTGGCAGGTGTGGGGTTGTGGCCGCGATGGCGAACGGCTGCAGGCGCTGGGGCTGGATGGCGTCACGCCGCTGCAATTTGATGCCCGGGATCTGGCCGCTATGAACGGGGTGGCTGCTACGCTGCCATTCCTCGATCTGCTGATCCTCAACGCAGGCAACTGCGAGTACATGGATGTCGGCGATGGGTTTGACAGCGAGCTGTTTGCCCGTGTCATCGACACCAATCTGACCGCTACCGGCCATGCTTTGGCCGCCTTCTTGCCGTTGCTCGGGGCTGGGTCACGGCTGGCGATCGTCAGCTCGTCGGTGAGCTGGCTGCCGCTGCCG
>NZ_CAWLMI010000017.1:0-80730 GCF_963862045.1 Aeromonas sp. 159
GGGCGGAGCGAGCCAGCCCCAACGTGGCGCGAGGGCTGGCTCCCACGGCAATCAATGGCTCAAGGGCAGGGCACAGGCCGCTGCCCGGGCGAGTGGCGCAGACCAGCTCCACCAGATAGTGCTCCAGTCGGCTTTGCATGGTCACTGCCTGCACTTCGCTGCGGGCATGCTGCAAGCTGGTCTGACTCAGGGTCACTGGCGCCGCGCCAAGTTGTTCACCGCTGGCGTTGAGCTGCAAGATGGCGAGCTCCATCGTGGGGCTCGGGTAATCCACCAACAGCTTGAGCAGAAAGCGGTCGAGCTGGGCCTCCGGCAGTGGATAGGTTCCCTCCTGTTCGATGGGGTTCTGGGTGGCGGCCACCATAAAGAGAGGTGGCAGCCGCCAGCTCTTTTTGCCCACGGTGATCTGGTGTTCGGCCATGGCTTCCAGCAGCGCTGATTGCACCTTGGCCGGCGCCCGGTTGATCTCGTCCGCCAGCACCAGATGGTTGAAGAGGGGGCCTGGCTGGAAAACAAAACTGGCATCCTGCGGGTGAAACACCTCGCTGCCGGTGAGATCGGCAGGAAGCAGATCGGGGGTGAACTGGATACGGGCAAAGCGCCCCTCGACGGCGCCAGCGAGCGCCTTGACGGCGCGGGTTTTGGCCAGCCCGGGGGCACCTTCGATTAACACATGTCCTTCACATAACAGGGCGATCATGAGCCCTTCTATTAGCTCCTCCTGTCCCAGGATCTGACTGCCAAGATAGTCCCTAAGCGCTCTGAACTCCGCCGCTGCCATGCGATAAACCCGTTGTTTTTATGGAAGTTGATCTTTTTATACTCCAGTTGCTCCCCAAGGGCGAGCAAAGGGGCCTTGCCGTGCTTAATTTAGTTTCAATCAGCTGTATGAAACTTGTGATTGGATTGTTAAGATGTGGCGCAATGAGGTCAGACCTCTGCCTTTTAAACCAAGGAGCCAGGATGAAACAGCCATTGAAACTGACGACTCGCCAGGGCGAACGGATTGCCGTCGTGGCGGGGCTGCGTACCCCCTTTGCCAAGCAGGCCACCGCCTTTCATGGCGTGCCTGCAGTCGATCTCGGCAAACTGGTGGTGAGCGAGATGCTTGCCCGTACCGATCTCGACCCCAAGCTTATCGACCAGCTGGTGTTTGGTCAGGTGGTACAGATGCCGGAAGCCCCCAACATTGCCCGCGAGATCGTGCTCGGTACCGGCATGAGCGTCAATACCGATGCCTATAGCGTCTCCCGCGCCTGCGCCACCAGCTTTCAGGCGGTGGCCAACGTCACCGAATCCATCATGGCCGGTACGGTAGACATCGCCATCGCCGGTGGTGCGGATTCCTCCTCCGTGCTCCCTATCGGAGTGAGCAAGAAGCTGGCCCGCGCCCTGGTGGATCTCAACAAGGCGCGCAATCTGCAGCAGCGCTTCAATATTCTTCGTCAGTTGCGGGTCAAGGATCTGCTGCCGGTACCGCCTGCTGTGGCGGAATATTCGACCGGTCTCTCCATGGGACAGACCGCTGAGCAGATGGCCAAGAGTCACCAGATCAGCCGCGAGGCGCAAGATGCGCTGGCTCATCGCTCCCACACCCTGGCCGCGCAGGCTTGGGCTGATGGCAAGCTGAGCGGCGAGGTGTTTACTGCCCATGTACCGCCTTACAAGTCACCGCTGGAGCGGGACAACAATATCCGTGAAAGCTCGGATCTGGCGAGCTACGCCAAGCTCAAGCCGGTGTTTGACCGGGTTCATGGCACAGTGACGGCGGCCAACGCCACCCCGCTGACCGATGGCGCCGCCGCCGTGCTGCTGATGCGGGAAGGTCGGGCGAAAGAGCTTGGCCTCGAACCGCTTGGCTATATCCGCAGCTTCGCCTTCTCGGCCATCGATGTGTGGCAAGACATGCTGATGGGGCCCTCCTACGCTACGCCGCTGGCGCTGGACAGAGCTGGTATCACGCTCGGTGATCTGACCCTGATCGACATGCACGAAGCCTTTGCCGCCCAGACTCTGGCCAACCTCAAGATGTTTGCCAGCCACGATTTTGCCCGTGACAAGCTGGGCCGCGATCAGGCCATCGGCGAGGTGGACATGGAGAAGTTCAACGTCCTCGGTGGTTCGCTGGCCTATGGCCACCCCTTTGCCGCGACCGGTGCGCGGATGATCACCCAGACCCTGCACGAGCTGCGTCGTCGCGGCGGGGGATTGGGGCTCAACACCGCTTGTGCGGCGGGTGGATTGGGCGTGGCTATGGTGTTGGAGGTTGAATGATGAGCGCTAAGACTTTTTCCCTGGATGTTCGCAAAGATGGCATCGGCATCCTCACCATGGATGTGCCGGGTGAGAGCATGAATACCCTGAAGGCCGCCTTTGTGGAGGAGATCCGCACCGTGCTGGCCGAAGTGAAACGCAACAAGGATTTGATCGGTCTGGTGATCACCTCCGGCAAGAAGGACTCCTTCATCGCCGGTGCTGATATCACCATGCTGGCCGCCTGCACCAGTGCCAAGGATGCCGAGACCCTGTCACGAGAAGGGCAGGAGATCTTTGCCGAGATCGAGGGGCTGACCATTCCGGTGATCGCCGCCATTCACGGCCCCTGCCTCGGTGGCGGGCTGGAGCTGGCGCTGGCCTGTCATGGTCGGGTGGTGACCGATCACGGTAAAACCGTGCTGGGATTGCCGGAAGTGCAGCTCGGTCTGTTGCCGGGTTCTGGCGGTACCCAGCGTCTGCCACGTCTCATCGGGGTGGCCAAGGCACTGGATCTGATGCTGACCGGCAAGCAGGTGCGGGCCAAACAGGCCAAGAAATTGGGGCTGGTGGACGATGTGGTGCCCCCTTCCATCCTGTTGGATGCCGCTATCAAGCTGGCCAAGAAGGGCAAACCGCGCCATCAGTTGAAACGGGATCTGCAGGGCAAGGTGCTGGAGACCAACAAGTTGGGTCGCAAGGTGCTGTTCGATCAGGCCAGCAAGGGGGTGAAAGCCAAGACCCGTGGCAACTACCCGGCGCCGGAGCGGATCCTGGATGTTGTGCGCATCGGCGTGGAGGAGGGGATGAAGGCCGGTCTGGCCGCTGAATCCCGCCACTTTGGCGAGCTGGTGATGACTGCTGAGTCTGCCGCCCTGCGTTCCATCTTCTTTGCCACCACCGAGATGAAGAAAGAGGTCACCTATCAGGGGGCCGAGCCGCGCAAGGTGGCCCATGCCGCCGTGCTGGGCGGTGGTCTGATGGGGGGCGGCATTGCGTTCGTCACCGCTACCAAGGCGGGCGTGCCGGTGCGGATCAAGGATGTGGCAAGTAGTGGCATCGGCAATGCCATGCGCTACAGCTACGACATTCTGGCCAAGAAGCTCAAGCGCCGTCACATCCTGCGCAGCGAATTGGAAAAGCAGATGAGCCTGTTGACCGGTACCCTCGACTACTCCGGTTTCCACCGGGTCGACATGGTGGTGGAGGCGGTGTTTGAAGATCTCGCGCTCAAACACCAGATGGTGAAAGACGTGGAGCGTGAGTGCGGTGAGCACACAGTGTTTGCCTCCAACACCTCTTCCCTGCCCATCAACCAGATTGCGGCAGAGGCGGCGCACCCGGAGCGAGTCGTGGGGCTGCACTACTTCAGCCCGGTGGACAAGATGCCGCTGGCGGAGATCATCCCCCACGCTGGCACCAGTGCCGAGACGGTCGCCACCACTCTGGCCTTTGCCCGTGCTCAGGGTAAAACGCCTATCGTGGTGAAGGACGAAGCCGGTTTCTACGTCAACCGCATCCTGGCGCCCTACATGAACGAAGCGGCGCGACTGGTGCTGGAAGGGGAGCCGGTGGAGGTGCTGGATAGCGCGCTGCTGGACTTTGGCTTCCCGGTTGGCCCCATCACCTTGCTCGATGAGGTCGGTATCGACGTGGGCGCCAAGATCTCCCCCATTCTCGAGAAAGAGCTGGGCGGCGAGCAGTTCCAGGCGCCCAAGGCGTTCGACAAACTACTGCAAAATGATCGCAAGGGACGCAAGAACGGCAAGGGCTTCTACCTCTATGGCAAGGCGGCACCGCGCAACAAGCTGACTGGCAAAGAGGGCAAGAAGACGGTGGACGAGAGCGTCTATGGCGTGCTCGGCATCAAGCCGTCTGCCAAGCTGGCTTGTCAGGAAATCGCCGAGCGCTGCGTGTTGCTGATGCTCAACGAAGCGGCCATGGCGTTGGATAGCGGTGTGGTGGCGTCGGCCCGTGATGGCGATATCGGCGCCATCTTCGGCATTGGTTTCCCGCCTTTCCTTGGCGGCCCGTTCCGTTATATGGACACGCTCGGGATCGATCATCTGGTTGGCCGTCTGGAGTATTACCAGAAGCGCCACGGCGACCGGTTCGCCCCCTGTGCCCGCCTCAAGGCGATGGCCGCAGAGCAGCAGACCTTCTACTGATAACCGCTGCAGATTGACCGCAAGACCACGAGGCCCGCACCCCATGCGGGCCTCTTTCTATGTTGTGGTTTGTTCGGGTTATGCTGCGATGATGCAGGCAGAGGCGAAAGCTGATAAAAAAACGGCCCACTGAAGTGGGCCATTTGCGAGGTGGTAAGCTTAGATACCCGGTTTGCGCTCCGGGCAGCGGCCGATAATATCGGGTGGCAGCTCGCCGTTATCCTGCTCCAGCACTACATCAAACCCCCACAGTTGATGCAGGTGTTTGAGCACCTCATGGCGAGAGTCGCCAAGGGGGATGCGGTTGTGGGGCACATAGCGCAGGGTGAGGGAGCGATCCCCCTTCACGGCGACGTTGTAGACCTGAATATTGGGTTCCAGATTGCTGAGGTTGTATTGGGCCGACAGGGTATTGCGCACCTGACGGTACCCTTCGTCATTGTGGATGGCGGAGACCTTCAGATAGTTCTTCAGATCGTCGTCATCAATGGCGAACAACTTCATATCCCGCATCACTTTCGGGCTTAAGAACTGGCTGATAAAGCTCTCGTCCTTGAAGTTTTGCATGGCAAAGTGGAGGGTTTCGACCCAGTTGCTACCGGCATAGTCGGGGAACCAATATCTATCTTCCTCGGTCGGGTTCTCGCAGATGCGGCGCAGGTCGGTAAACATGGCAAACCCCAGCGCATAGGGGTTGATCCCCGAGTAGTAGCGGCTGTTGTAGGCCGGTTGATAGACCACGTTGGTGTGGCTGTGGAGCACCTCCATCATGAAGCGATCGCTCAGTTTTCCCTCGTCATAGAGGTGGTTGAGGATGGTGTAGTGCCAGAAGGTGGCCCACCCCTCGTTCATCACCTGGGTCTGCTTTTGCGGATAGAAATACTGACTGATCTTGCGCACGATGCGCACCACTTCCCGCTGCCAGGGCTCCAGCAAGGGGGCATTCTTCTCGATGAAGTAGAGAATGTTCTCCTGGGGTTCGGCGGGGTAGCGCCTGTCCTCCACACCCGCGGCTTTATGCTGCTTGGGCAGGGTACGCCACAGCTCGTTGACCTGAGTCTGAAGATAATCTTCCCGCGCCTTCTGACGCCGCTTCTCCTCAGCCATCGAGATCTTCTGGGGACGCTTGTAGCGATCCACCCCGAAGTTCATCAGGGCATGGCAGGAGTCGAGCAGTTGTTCCACCGCCTCGATGCCATGCTTCTCTTCACACTGGGTGATGTAGTTCTTGGCGAACAGCAGGTAGTCGATGATGGAGGAGGCATCGGTCCAGGCCTTGAACAGGTAGTTGTTCTTGAAGAAGGAGTTGTGACCGTAGCAGGCGTGTGCCATCACCAGCGCCTGCATCGGCATGGTGTTCTCCTCCATCAGGTAGGCGATGCAGGGATCGGAGTTGATGACGATCTCGTAGGCCAGCCCCATCTGGCCGCGCTTGTAGTTGCGCTCGGTATGGATAAAGCGCTTGCCGAACGACCAGTGTTGATAGCCGATGGGCATGCCGACGCTGGAGTAGGCATCCATCATCTGCTCGGCGGTGATCACCTCGATCTGATTGGGGTAGGTGTCCAGCTTGTAGAAACGGGCGACCCGGGCGATCTCCTGGTGATAGGTCTCCAGCAGATCGAAGTTCCAGTCTGGTCCGTCATCCAGTGGCGCTACACGTTTTTCTGTTTCGATCATGTGACCTCCTCACGCCGCTTGTTTCTTGAACAGCTCGCGGAACACCGGATAGATATCCTCGACCTTGCGAATGTGCTCCATCGCAAAGTGGGGGAACTGGCTGGCTACCGACTCATATTCGTGCCACAGGGTCTGGTGGGCACGGGTGGTGATCTCGATGTAGGAGTAGTACCGCACCCTTGGCATGATGTCCCGCGCCAGAATTTCACGGCACTGCGGTGAGTCATCAGCCCAGTTGTCACCATCCGACGCCTGCGCCGCATAGATGTTCCACTGGTTGGCGGGGTAACGCTCATTGATGATGTCATTCATCATCTTGAGGGCGCTGGATACGATGGTGCCGCCTGTCTCCTGGGAGTAGAAGAACTCGTGCTCGTCCACCTCCTTGGCCTGGGTATGGTGGCGGATATAGACCACCTCGACGTTCTTGTAGGTCCGGCTCAGGAACAGATAGAGCAGGATATAGAAACGCTTGGCCATCTCCTTGGTGGCCTGATCCATGGAGCCCGATACGTCCATCAGACAGAACATCACCGCCTGGCTGGAAGGGACGGGCCGTTTGACGAAGTTGTTGAACTTGAGATCGAAGGTGTCAATAAACGGCACCGCGTCGATCCGTCGTTTCAGCTCCCTGATCTCCTTCTCGAGCAGGGCGATTTCGGCAAAGTGCTCGTTGGGATCGGCGGCCAGCAGAGTCAGCCTATCTTCCAGTTCATGCAGTTGGCGTTTCTTGCCCGCTTGCAGCGCCATTCGCCGAGCCAGCGAATTTTGCAGGGAACGCACCACGTTGATGTTGGCGGGCACCCCGTTTGAGGTGTAGCCCGCCCGATAGGTTTTGACCTCCATCAGCTGATTGAGCTGGGTTTTCTGCAGCCTGGGCAGCTCCAGATCTTCAAACAGCAGATCGAGATACTCATCCTTGGAGATCTGGAACACGAAATCATCGGCCCCTTCACCCTGATTGGATGCCTGTCCCTCGCCGGAACCCTGTCCACCGCCCCCTCCTTTGGGGCGGTCAATCTTGTCGCCGGAGACGAACTGATCATTGCCGGGATGCACCATCTCCCGTTTACCGCCGTGCCCCTGATGAAAATGGGGCTCGCCGATATCCTTGGTCGGGATGCTGATGCTCTCGCCCTTGTCAACGTCCTGAATGCTGCGCTTGGAGACAGCATCCGAGACCGCTTGTTTTATCTGCTTCTTGTAGCGGCGGATGAAGCGCTGCCGATTGACAGCGCTTTTGTTTTTGCCGTTGAGCCTGCGGTCGATAAAATGCGCCATAACTCCCCCTTGAACAGTCAGGGTCAGGATGACTTGCGTACCCTGAGATACCATTCGGAGAGCAGTCGCACCTGTTTACGGGTGTAGCCTTTCTCCATCATCCGTTCGACAAAGTTATCGTGCTTCTTCTGCTCCTCGGCCGAGGTTTTGCTGTTGAAGGAGATAACCGGCAGCAGCTCTTCCGTGTTGGAGAACATCTTCTTCTCGATCACGGTGCGCAGCTTCTCGTAACTGGTCCAGTTGGGGTTACGGCCTGCATTGTTGGCCCGGGCACGCAGCACGAAGTTGACGATTTCGTTACGGAAATCTTTCGGGTTGCTGATCCCGGCGGGTTTTTCAATTTTCTCCAGCTCGCTGTTGAGAGACGCTCTGTCAAACAGCTGGCCGGTTTCGGGGTCACGGTACTCCTGATCCTGGATCCAGAAGTCGGCGTAGGTGACGTAGCGATCGAAGATGTTCTGACCGTACTCGGAGTAGGACTCGAGATAGGCGGTCTGGATCTCCTTGCCGATGAACTCCACATAGCGCGGGGTCAGATAGCCCTTGATGAACTCAAGGTAGCGATCGTGCAGCTCTTGCGGGAACTGTTCGCGCTCGATCTGCTGCTCCAGCACATAGAAGAGGTGCACCGGGTTGGCGGCCACTTCCGCGTGGTCGAAGTTGAAGACGCGGGAGAGGATCTTGAACGCAAAGCGGGTAGAGAGACCATTCATCCCCTCGTCCACACCGGCGTAGTCGCGATACTCCTGATAGCTCTTCGCCTTCGGATCGGTGTCCTTCAGACTTTCGCCATCATAGACCCGCATCTTGGAGTAGATGCTGGAGTTTTCCGGCTCTTTCAGCCGTGACAACACAGAGAACTGGCCCAGCAGCTCGAGGGTGCCCGGGGCGCATTTGGCCTCGGTCAATTCGCTGTTGATCAGCAGTTTTTCGTAGATCTTCACCTCTTCCGAGACGCGCAGGCAGTAAGGCACCTTGACGATGTAGACCCGGTCGAGGAAAGCTTCGTTGTTCTTGTTGTTGCGGAACTGCTGCCACTCGGATTCGTTGGAGTGGGCCAGCAGAATGCCGTCAAAGGGGAGGGCGGAGAGCCCCTCGGTACCGTTGTAGTTACCCTCCTGGGTTGCTGTCAGCAGCGGGTGCAGTACCTTGATAGGCGCCTTGAACATCTCCACAAACTCCATCACCCCCTGGTTCGCTTTACAGAGCGCACCTGAGTAGGAGTAAGCATCGGCGTCATCCTGGGCGAAGTGCTCCAGCATGCGGATGTCGACCTTGCCGACCAGTGAGGAGATGTCCTGGTTGTTGTCATCGCCCGGTTCCGTTTTGGCGATGGCAATCTGATCGAGAATGGAAGGGTTGACCTTCTCCACCTTGAACTTGGTGATGTCGCCGCCAAACTCGTGCAGGCGTTTTGCCACCCAGGGGGACATGATGGGACGCAGGTAGCGGCGCGGGATGCCGTACTCTTTTTCCAGGATCTCCCCATCCTCTTCGATGTCGAACAGGCAGAAGGGGTGATCGTTGACCGGTGAGCCCTTGATGCGATAGATGGGTACCTTCTGCATCAGGGATTTGAGTTTCTCTGCCAGCGAGGATTTACCGCCGCCAACGGGGCCCAGCAGATAGAGGATCTGTTTCTTCTCCTCCAGCCCCTGGGCGGAGTGTTTGAGGTAGGAGACGATCTGTTCGATGGCCTCTTCCATCCCGTAGAAATCCTTGAAGGCGGGATAGCGTGCCACGACGCGGTTGGAGAAGAGTCGGCTCAGTCTGGGGTTGGCTGAGGTGTCTACCATCTCCGGCTCACCAATGGCGGTCAGCAGACGTTCGGCTGCGGAGGCGTAGCAGGCTTTGTCCTGCTTACACATATCCAGGAACTCCTGGATGGTATATTCCTCTTCTCTCGCTTTTTCATATCGCTGTTGGTAATGCTCGAATATGCCCATAACTTTGCCCTCGTTATAGTCGCTTACCCTGAAAAAAGTGGATGACTGCTTTTGTGTTGTGCGCTTTTAAAGCCTAGTCAACAGACTCCAGTAATCCATCACGGTTGATAGGTTAAATTCTGAAGAAACCTGCCCGATCCTTGTGCGGGGAGGGTCAGTCAACAACACCGCTATGTTACTGACTGTTAAATTATTTTTGCCACGATAGTGAGGTAAATGTCAAAGACATAAAAAATAAATGTTTATGGGAAACAGGGAACTTATTGCGAAAAGATTAAGGGGTTTGACGAAAGGCAATGGGGCTGCGGGTTGGCGAGGTTATGGATGAGAATGTCATTACGTGAACGTCAACGTAAGTTACTTTGTTTGGAGTTTTGGCTCTAATTTTTACATTGACGCTACATTTTGAGTGCCCTAGATTGGCGATGTGTGAGCAGCAAGACGCTTTAGCAAGAGAGTTGACTGTTGCCTCACCAAGCTCTGTTTAAGCACGTTTCCGTTGGCTTGACCCTCGCAACCGCGAGGGTCTTCTTTTTCTGCGTCTGTAAACGCTTGTTTCTGCTGGTGGCTATTGACGCCGCCAGCACTCATCTAGCAAGGGTAGGCTTGTTGCACTGCCGCCAGGACGCGGGCAAACGGGTGGGCGGCCAATTGGCCTGCGCCCGCCAGCGATTTGGCCTTAACCCGGCTGGTCAACGGTGTGGCGATACCGCACAAGAAGCGGGCCAGAACACGAGCATCCACGAAACCGGTTTTAGTAATCAGCGGATCGCACCAGGCGCGGATCCCCGCCTCGTTTGGCATGGTCAGTGAGGGCAGGGGCGGGAGATGCGCCACCTCGCCGCGACAAACCGAACAGTGGCCACAATGAACCGGCGCCACCTCATCGGCAAAATAGCGGGCGAGGCGGTGGCTCAGGCACTCACTTGAGGTGAAAAAGTCGAGCATGGCTTGCAGTCTGGCCAGCTCACTCTGCTCTTTTTGCAGGAACAGGGCATGCAGGGCATTTGCTTCCTGCTCGTTGTCCCATTCCTGACGGGTGATCCGGTAGACCTCGGTCATCTGCTTGCTTTCAAGCTCGATCCAGCCTTGCTGCTGCAGGTAGTCGAGCGCCGCAACCGCCCGCTGTCGCTCCCCCTGATAGCCCTGCCAGAGGGCGTCAAAGTCCATGGTGCACCAACTGCGGGCTTGCGGGGCACAGGCGAACAGCTGCTCCAGAAACTGGCGGCGTTCCGGATTGAAGCGGCTCACTATCTCGCCTTTATCCAGCACAAACTTGAAGCGGTAATCTGCGTAGTAGCTGTAGGCCGGGGTGATGATGCCCGCCATCTCCAGATAGACCAGCAGGGTTTTAAGGGGCAACTGGCGTATATTGGTGTCGTTGGATAGGCGCAGCAGGGTGAATTCCCACTCGTTCCCGCTCTGCTTGATGATGGCAAGGAGCTGGAGGATGGCACTCAAATCCGGCGTATCGCCGTAGACGAAGTTCTCCAGCACCGGCAGCTGGCTCTGGTTGGCCAGCACGATACAGCGCGATGGCTGGCCATCCCGTCCGGCGCGGCCAATCTCCTGGCTGTAGTTCTCGATAGATTTTGGCAGATCGTAGTGAATGACCCGCCGGATATCCGCTTTGTCGATCCCCATGCCAAAGGCGATGGTGGCGACGATGCAGTCCACCTTGCCCGCCATGAAGTCGTGCTGGATCTGACTGCGCAGCGCCGAGTCGAGTCCGGCATGATAGGCGCGGGCGTTGATCCCTTCTCTAATGAGGTGCTCGGCACAGGCTTCGGCGGTGTGTTGCAAGGTGACGTAGACGATGGTGGGGGCCGTCGGATCGTTGGCCAACTCCTGCGCGAGCCAGCTATCCCGCGCGTCGGGCGACAGGGGAATGACGGCCAGATCAAGATTGGGGCGATAGAAACCGGTGACCACGACCCCCTCCGGCGCGATGCCGAATTTGGTCTGCATATCCTGAATCACCGCCGGTGTGGCGGTGGCCGTCAGCAGCAACACCTGTGGGATCTTCAGGTCATGGCGATAGCTCGGCAGCTTGAGGTAGTCGGGGCGAAAGTTGTGGCCCCACTCCGAGATACAGTGCGCCTCATCGACGACCATCAGCGAGAGCGGCACTTGCTGGATAAAGCGTCGAAAGCGCTCATTCTTGAGTCGCTCCACCGAGATCATCAGGATCTTGAGCTGTCCATCCAGCGCCTGCTGCATCACTCGTCGGCTCTCCTCCGGGCTCTGGCTTGAGTCGAGGGTAGCAGCGCTTATTCCCTTGCTTTTAAGGAAGGCGAGTTGATCGTGCATCAGCGCCAGCAGCGGCGAGATCACCAGGGTCAGGTGAGGCAGGGCGAGGGCAGGCAGTTGATAACAGAGGGACTTGCCGGAGCCGGTGGGAAAGATGGCGGCGGCACTCTGACCAGCCAGCACCCGGCTGATCACCGCCTCCTGACCTGGCCTGAGTGCGGAGAAACCAAAATATTGGTTGAGCAGGGATGTGATCATGGCAAGGCTCCGCAGCAAATGGGGGATGATAGCACAGCGATTCCGGTCATGGATGACACAGGAATGGTCGTGAGGGTGAGGGCAGAGAGTGTCGATAAAACGTACAAAAATGGGTGGTTGCGCTGTGGTTAAGGTTTTGTTGCGGTTTTTTGTGATGGAAACGGGATATTTTTTGGTGAGTCTCTGGAAAAAAAAGATGGCGAATGGGATATTCCGTCATGCAATCCGGTGACTGGCGGATCGGCCCGACAGAAGGCTGGCCACAGACACCACATTCGGGCGACAGGGGTCTCCCGATGAGTGGTTGCAGACAGGACTCATGATTCATGCACTACGGTGCTTAGGGACTTTTTTGATGACACAACAACACCCCCTCCTTCGGCTGGTCAATAGCACCAGCCTGGTCAGCCAGATCCTGGTTGGTCTGGTATTCGGTATCTTGCTGGCACTGTTTGCGCCCGAGTGGGCGAAAACGGCAGGTCTGCTTGGCAGTCTGTTCGTTGGTGCACTGAAAGCGGTAGCTCCGCTGCTGGTATTCGTACTGGTGATGGCGGCCATCATTGGTCACAAGCAGGGTCAGAAGACCAATATTCGCCCGCTGCTGGCGCTCTACCTGTTTGGTACCTTCTCTGCGGCCGTGGTCGCGGTGATTGCCAGCTTCCTGTTCCCCTCCAACCTCCATCTGGTGGCCAATACTGCCGAGATCACCCCGCCCGGCGGGATCACCGAGGTACTGCAGACCCTGCTGTTCAACGTGGTGACCAACCCGGTCAAGGCGCTGATGGATGCCAACTATATCGGTATTCTGGCGTGGGCCATCGGTCTGGGTATCGCCATGCGCCATGCCAACGAGAGCACCAAGGCGCTGATCACTGACCTGTCTCACGGTGTCTCCGCCATCGTGAAAGCGGTGATCCGCTGTGCTCCGCTCGGGATCCTGGGTCTGGTTGCTTCCACTCTGGCAGAGACCGGCTTTGACGCCCTGTTTGGCTATGCCCAACTGCTGGTGGTGCTGATCGGCTGCATGCTGTTTATCGCCTTCGTGGTCAACCCGTTGATCGTCTTCTGGAAGATCAAGCGCAACCCCTATCCACTGGTGCTGACTTGCCTCAAAGAGAGCGGTGTGACCGCCTTCTTTACCCGCAGCTCTGCCGCCAACATTCCGGTCAACATGGCGCTGTGTGAAAAACTGCGCCTGCCCAAAGATACCTACGCGGTCTCCATCCCGCTGGGTGCCACCATCAACATGGCGGGTGCGGCCATCACCATCACAGTGCTGGCCATGGCGGCGGTACATACCCTGGGGATGGAAGTGGACATGGCAACGGCCATTCTGCTCTCCGTGGTCGCCACCATCAGTGCCTGTGGCGCTTCCGGTGTGGCGGGCGGCTCCTTGCTGCTGATCCCGCTGGCCTGTAGCCTGTTTGGCATCAGCAATGACATCGCCATGCAGGTGGTAGCAGTCGGCTTTATCATCGGCGTGCTGCAGGATTCTGCCGAGACGGCGCTGAACAGCTCCACCGACGTGCTGTTCACCGCCGCTGCTTGCATGGCCGAAGATGAAACCCTGCTGGAACCTTCCGCGCTGCCCAGCAGCGAGGCGTGAGCCGGTAGCTCGATTTTTCGATTCAGCCCCTCTCTGTGAGGGGCTTTTTATATCAGCGGGCCTAAATGTGTTGAGGAGAGGAGTGCGCAAGAAAACATTCATTTTGATGAAATGTTTGGTTACAAATAGCCGACAGACAGTGCGGGTGCTGCCCCGTTAAAATAGCTGCGGAATAATAAGGTTCAGGCTAAAAAACGAGATTAAATAATGAAAAAAACTACGCTTTCGTGGGCAATTATTGGTGCATTAGGTTTGGTTGGTTGCGGTGGTGGTGGCGGAGATAGTGGTGGTGGTGGTACCACGCCACCGGAGCCGCAACCGAGGGCGCTGCCGGTGGCTGGCGTCTATCTCCCCGTCCTGATGGACGCTCAGGGGCAGTTAATCAACCGTCCGGTCAACGACAGTTATCGTGCGGTCGGTCTTGTCTATCCGGCGTCCACAGAGGGCACGGGTTGGGCGATGAACATTGCTGAGAAAAGAAGTGCCACAGTCAGCACTTATACCTTCCCTCAAGGCTTCTCTTCTCTGAATAAAGGTGAGGGCTACCCCCTGACGTTGTCGTTGCTGGTGAACAAAAGCCAACCCAGTACCTTCGACTCGGCTGAGCAAAAGTCCAATACCAATGTCGATGGGTTGGTCAAGGTGGCGTCTGTGCCAGATACGGCGGGAAGCAGCCAGTCACTCTGGGTACTCGATTATCGACCCGTCAAAGCCAAAATCGATTCTGCACTCACTATTCAGAATTGGGGCGGCCAAGTGGCATTGCAGCCGATGGTCACTGCGCCTATCAACGCGGACTCCTGGTACAACCTTGGGGAGAGTGCACTGTTTCAAGATTTCAAAACTGAGCGCAGCAACAATGGCTTGGGGATCAAGCTGACCATCCTGTTTAAAGAAGGGTGTTCTGTAAGCGGTGAGACAGAGGCCAACACTCAAGGTTTGAACAAGCTGACGTTGACTGGTTGGAACAATCGGTCATGCAGTTTCAATACCTTGACAGGGCCTGCTGATATCAAAGAGGGAAAAATTTATGAGGGGCTCTGGGAAACAAAGATGCGCGATTTTGCCAATCGCAACGCCAGTGTCACCGCATATCTGACCATGAAACCAGGTAGCAATGGTCAGAAAGACACCCTGGTGCTCGGTATTCCGGAAATCACCGGTATCACGCCGTTCCTGTTGGAAGCGCAACCACTCTAATCAGCCAGAGATAGTGCGTGTTTATCAAGAGATGCCAGTCGTTTACCCGACTGGCATTTTTGTTGGTCGAGGTTCGGTGCGAAGCCCTGAAACATCATGATGTGGTTGCCGGATAAGGGTTGTTTCCTTGCTTGTTGTGTGAGTTCAGGTGCTGTGGCTGCAATAACTGCGTGATGAGTGGCAAGACTATTCAGGACGGGACACCTTTTTCAATCTGCTCGACCAGTGCCAGTTTAAAAGTCAGCGAGTAATCGCGCTGTGTCCGTTTCACACCTTGTCCCATCGGGTTCTCCATTTATTGGGGGGAAAGGTGTAAACCATATTCAGGACGGGACAATGCAATAAAAAAAGCCAGCCGACTATTCGGCTGGCTTTTTGCTATCAGCGGTAGGTGGAGGATTAACCAACCAGTTGATAGAGGATGGCGGAGATGGCGATCATCCCCATCACAGCGACAAATACGTTGCTGATATGACCCTGATACTTCGCCATGGCCGGTACGCGCTTGATGGCGTACATCGGCATGATGAACAGGATGGTAGCGATGATCGGGCCGCCCAAGGATTCAATCATGCCCAGGATGGAGGGGTTGGCAATGGCAGTGCCCCACAGGGTCAGGATGAAGAAGGCGATGATGAACATCTCGACTTTCTTGGCGTTCGGCTCTTTGCCGGACTTGCGCATGTTCTGCACGATCATCCCCTTCAGACCTTCACGGGCACCCAGATAGTGGCCGAAGAAGGAGGAGACGATGGCCACGAACGCAACCAGCGGACCGAAGTAGGAGATGATAGGGCTGGCATGCTGGTTGGCCAGATAGGAGAGCACGGCGATGTTCTGAGCCTTGGCTTCTGCCAGCTGAGCCGGAGTCAGGCTCATGACGCAAGAGAAGACGAAGAACATCACGAAGCCCAGCAGCACCATGGCGGTACGCTTGAGGATGGCATCGGCTTTCTCGACAGCCTGATCACCGTGGTCGCGGCGCTGGGCCAGAGAGAAGCTGGAGATGGCCGGGCTGTGGTTGAAGGAGAAGACCAGTACCGGGATGGTCAGCCACAGGGTAGTGGCGAAATCCTTGGCAGAGGGCACTTGCTCCAGCGCGGCACCGGTCCAGTCCGGGATCAGGTACAAAGAGATACCGGCCAGAATGGCGATCAGCGGATAAACCAGCAGCTCGGTCACTTTCAGCATCAGCTTTTCACCGGCCAGCATCACCGACATCATGCCCATGATCAGCACGATGGAGAGGATCCAGCGCGGCGGGGCACTCATCTGCAGCTGGTTGACCATGAAGCTTTCCACGGTGTTGGTGATACCCACGCCGTAGATCAGCACGATGGGGTAGATGGCGAAGAAGTAGAGCAGGGTGATTAATTTACCGGCACCCACGCCAAAGTGCTCTTCCACCACTTCGGTGATGTCTGCATTTGGCTTTTTGGAGGAAAGGACGAAGCGGGCCAGACCACGGTGGGCCAGATAGGTCATGGGACCTACCAGCAGCGCCATGACGACCAGCGGCCAGAAACCGCCCATACCCGCGTTGATAGGCAGGAACAGGATCCCCGCGCCAACCGCGGTCCCGAACAGACTGATGACCCAGGTAGAGTCGCGTTTTTCCCAACGAGTGGTTTGAGTAGAGCGGATCCCTTGCTCTGTTGACGCCGCAACTCCCTGCGTGCCAGTGACTGTGTTTGACATCTATCTCACCCCGAATGTGTGGTTCTTATTAAGTCGGCGCAAGGATACGGTTTTTCTAATCAAAAATGTTGATCAAATTCATCTTTACGGCACGAAAAACCGCACTTTCTTATGGAAATGTGATCAAAACAAGAAAAATTCAATTATTGTTTATCAATTGACACGTTATTTTAGTGTTAATGATTAAATCTCGCTCAGCCAAATGTAGGTAAATTGTTATTTTGCGAGGTGCTGGGCTAGCTGGTTGATCATGCTGGCGGTAGCCCCCCAGATAAAGTGCTGTTGCCAGGGGATCCAGTAGATGGTGTGTGCTTTCCCCCCTCTGGAAAGGATCAGGGGGATGTGGTTGCGCCGATCCAGCAGATGGGTCAGCGGCACTTCGAAGGCGTGATCCACCTCATCCGGACTCAGGATGAGGGGATAGTTGCCATCGAGCAGCCCCAGCACCGGCAGTACCTCGAATCGTGACACTGTATTGAGCGGGTTGAGGGTGCCGATCACTTCAATCAGCCGGGCCGGAATGCCGAGCTCCTCTTCGGTCTCCCGCAGCGCCGTGGCAATCAGGTTTTCGTCGCCGGGATCCTGTCGCCCGCCGGGGAAGCTGATCTGCCCCCCATGATGACGTAGCCGTGGGCTGCGCCGAGTCAGTAACACGCTGAGCCCCTCATCGCGCATCACCACCGGGATCAATACCGCAGCCGGACTGAGCCCACCAATGGCGAGGCGATGGGCCGGGGCGGGTCGCTGCAACTGGAAGCGGGTCAGCAGTTCGTGGCGATCCATGGCGGGGAGCTCTCCTGTGTGTTGCCTTGATGGTGGGGAGGGTTACAGCGCCGAGAGGGGCGGAAGGATGCGGGCGACTTTGTCATAAGTCTCCTGATATTCGCTGTCGGCATCGGAGTCGGCGATGATGCCCCCACCGGCCCAGCAGTGCAGGCGACCCGCTTCGGCGATCAAAGTGCGAATGCAGATACTGGTGTCCATCCGGCCATGCTGGCTGAGGTAGCCGATGCTGCCGCAATAGGCATTGCGGCGCTGTGGCTCAAGCTCTTCGATGATCTCCATGGCGCGGATTTTGGGGGCGCCAGTGATGGAGCCACCAGGGAAACAGGCCCGCAGCAGATCGACCCCTTGCCAGCGTGCATCCAGCTCACCGTGGATGGTGGAGACCAGATGATGTACTGCCGGAAACGACTCCACCGCAAAGAGATGAGGCACGCTGACCGAGCCAGGCCGGCTGACCCGACCGATGTCGTTGCGCAGCAGATCAACGATCATCAGATTCTCTGATCTGTCCTTGTCCGCCTGCGCCAGTTCCTGCGCGACTTGTCGATCGGTGGCCGGATCGGGGTGGCGAGGGCGAGTGCCTTTGATGGGTTTGGTTTCGATATGACGGCCATCAAGCAGCAGGAACCGCTCGGGAGAGAGGCTCAACAGTGCGCTCTCCGGCAGGCGGATAAAGGCAGAGAAGGGGGCCTTGTTGGCGCTTGCCAGCAGGCAATAGGCCTGCCACTCATCCCCCTGATAGGGGGCGCTGAAACGCTGGGTCAGGTTGATCTGATAGCAATCACCCGCAGCGAGGTATTCCTGAATGCGGGTAAACTTTTCGCCATACTCGGCGCGGCTCATATTGCTCTGCCATGACCCCAGCAAGGTAAAAGCAGGGGCCGGGGCGGCCCGCTGCTGTTCAAGCCAGGCCAGCCGGTTGGCAAGGCCCGCTTCATCACCCCTGTGCACCAGCTGCCAGTCGCCGGTCGCCACATTGCGCAGCAGCGCCCAGTCGTAGATGCCCACCGCCATGTCGGGCACTGCGATATCGGCAGCGGCCTGCACCGGCAGTCGCTCGAAGCGGCGGCCCAGATCATAGCCAAACAGGCCGAGGGCGCCGCCAATAAAGGGCAGGTGAGTGGCGCACAGATCCAGCTCCCCCAGCAGTTGTTGCTGGGTATGGGCCAGCAGGGCGAGGGGATCTTCGCTGTGTTCGCTGATATCCGCCCCGACACGCAGAGTGGTCACCTCGCCGCGGGTTTCGAGGGTCGCCAGCGGATCGGCAGTGATGATATCAAAGCCGTTATCGGCGCCGAGTGGTCCCGCCGACTCCAGCAACATGGCCCACGGCTGATGTTGCAGGCGGGCAAAAAGCTGATGGAGTTCAGCACTATGGTCTAGATGATGGATATGAAGTGTTGGCGTCATTTTATGTTACACAGGCAACAGTTTGGTTCCCGAACCCTAGTCGGTGCTGGTGGGCAAGCGTATCATAGGTGTCGGTGACTTAAGAAAAAACTGCCGTGTCGTTCGTTTTTTGCTGGTTGATAGTTTTTAGCCAGCACGTCAGCACGGCCCATCATATGGAAGCCCTTGCCCTGCTCCGTGGCAGAGACAAGGACCAGTGAGGATGATATGAGCATTATAAAAAAACAGGATTTCATCGATTCTATCGCAGATGCCCTCCAGTACATCTCCTATTACCACCCGTTGGATTTTGTTCAGGCTGCCAAAGCGGCGTATGACCGCGAGGCCAACCCGGCCGCCAAAGATGCGCTGGCCCAGATCCTGATCAACTCCCGCATGTCCGCCGAAGGTCATCGTCCGCTCTGCCAGGACACCGGTATCGTGACCTGTTTCGTCAAGATCGGCATGCAGGTCCAGTGGGACAGCGACATGACGGTGCAGGAGATGGTGGACGAAGGGACCCGTCGTGCCTACACCAATCCTGACAACCCGCTGCGCGCCTCCGTGCTGGCCGATCCGGCTGGCAGTCGCAAGAATACCAAAGACAACGCCCCTGCCGTGGTCCATATCGACATGATCCCCGGCAACAAGGTGGAAGTGAGCATCGCGGCCAAAGGTGGCGGCTCCGAGAACAAATCCAAGATGGTGATGCTCAACCCCTCTGACGATATCGTCGAGTGGGTGCTGAAAACCGTGCCGACCATGGGCGCAGGCTGGTGCCCGCCCGGCATGCTGGGCATCGGCATCGGCGGTACCGCCGAGAAAGCGGCGGTACTGGCCAAAGAGGCCCTGATGGAGCACATCGACATTCAGGAGCTGATCGCCCGTGGCCCGCAAACCACTGAAGAGAAGCTGCGGGTCGAGCTCTACGACAAGGTCAACAAGCTGGGGATCGGTGCCCAGGGGTTGGGCGGCCTCACTACCGTGCTGGATGTGAAGGTGAAATCTGCGCCGACTCACGCCGCTTCCAAGCCGGTGGTGATGATCCCCAACTGCGCCGCGACCCGCCACGTTCACTTCGAGCTGGATGGTTCAGGGCCCGCCGAGCTGACCCCGCCGAAACTGAGCGACTGGCCGGAGATCACCCGTGAAGCGGGTGGCAACGTGCGCCGCGTCAACGTCGATGGCATCACCAAGGCCGAACTGGCCAGCTGGAAGAGCGGTGATACCGTGCTGCTCTCCGGCAAGATCCTCACCGGTCGTGACGCCGCCCACAAGCGCATCGCCGACATGCTGAAAAATGGCGAAGGGCTGCCGGAAGGAGTCGATTTCACCAACCGCTTCATCTATTACGTTGGCCCGGTTGATGCGGTGCGCGACGAAGTGGTCGGCCCGGCTGGCCCCACCACCTCCACCCGGATGGACAAGTTCACCGACATGATGCTGGGTGAAACTGGCCTTATCGGCATGATCGGCAAGTCCGAGCGTGGTCCGAAAACCGTCGAGAGCATCAAGCAGCACAAGGCCGTCTATCTGATGGCCGTGGGCGGGGCTGCTTATCTGGTGGCCAAGGCCATCAAGAAGGCCCGCGTGGTGGCCTTTGCCGATCTCGGCATGGAAGCGATCTACGAGTTTGAAGTGGAAGATATGCCGGTGACCGTAGCGGTCGACTCCGAAGGCAACAATATCCACGAAACCGGCCCGGCCTACTGGTCGGCCAAGATTGCCGAACTGGATGGCAAGCTCTCCTCCTGAGTGACCGTTTCCGCTGCCGGTTAACGGTATCGGCCCTGTAAAGAAGGCGCGTCCATCCGGATGCGCCTTTTTGCTTTGGCTGGCTTGCTATGGGCTCAGGTTGGCCGTTTGCGGCAAGCGGGTATAAAAAAGGATGGCGTGACGCCATCCTTTTTCCGTTGTGCTTGTGCTCTGGCAGCAGACAGCAGAGCAATCGCCCTTGGCTTAGGCCTTTTTCAGGTAGGCAGCAACCAGTACGATCTGCACGCCGTTGACCTTGCCTTCGATATGAAGAGGGTTGTTGGTCAGACGGATGCCCTTGACCAGGGTGCCGCGCTTGGCGGTGAAACCGGCGCCTTTCACATCCAGATCCTTGATCAGGGTGACGGAGTCGCCCTCTTGTAGCACGGCGCCGTTGGAGTCAACGGTCGGTACGCTGTCATCATCTTCGTCAGCAATACCAGCTTCAGCCCAGGCCTTGGCTTCGTCTTCCATGTACATCATGTCCAGCAGATCCTGAGCCCACACTTCACCCTTGCCGGAGAGTGCTTTCAGCTGGCGCCATGCCATCACCTGCACCGCAGGCACCTGGCTCCACATGCTGTCGCTCAGGCAACGCCAGTGGTTGACCACCAGGGTATCCGGTTGTTCCAGCTGACCACGGCAGGTGTCACAGATAGCAACGCTGTGATCATCGTCGCTGGCGGGGGAGTGAGGCACCACGAAGGCGGTCAGCGCCTGCTCGGCGCTGCACAGTTCACACTTGGCGCCCGCGCGCGCTTGCAGAATGGCGTTGATGGTCATGTTGTTGGTCCCATAGCTAGTGTAAAGCGACCCGCGTTGGGCGGGGCGCGTGAAAGAGGGGGCGGAATGTAGCACAAAACCCCGCACTTTGTCAGGTCTGCCCTGGCTCACAAGGTTGGCTGTGCTGTTGCGCGGCGCTGATCGTCAGGTATTGAGAGTGCAATTTGAAGCGGGATCGCTAGAATGAGCCTCCTTTTTGACTGCAAGGCAGGGGCATTCGTGCTGGCTCAACGTTTTCAACAACTGGATCGACTGCTCACCCGCTACCGACGCTGGTGGCAATATCAGCCATATCATCATTTGACCATAGCCTTTGCCGATGAGGCGCCCGAACTGGCGGCACTGCTCAATGGGCTGACGCTGACCCAGTTGGCGGAGCTCGATGCGGATATGGATGCACTCAGCAGTCTGCTTGCCCCCTGGATTGCCGAGGGAGCCGAGCTGCAGCAACTCAGTCAGCTTGTCCCGTTTGCCCCAGAGCCCATCACCTGCAGCAAGGAGATTGCGCTGCATATGCCGGGGCGCAAGCAGGCCCAGATCGAGTCGTTCACCGCCTGTCTGCCTGCCCATCAGGGCCCTTATCTGGAGTGGTGTGCCGGCAAGGGCCACCTTGGACGGCTGGTATCACTTCATCGACAGGCTCCGATCCTCAGTCTGGAGTTGCAAGATCAGCTTTGTGACGAAGGTCGGCTGCTGGCCGAGCGGGATGGCGCCAATATGACTTTTACCTGCGCCGATGCCTTTGCCCCCGAGTCGGCGGCGCTGATCGCCCCCGAGCACCATGCCATGGCGCTTCATGCCTGCGGCGAGCTACACACCCATCTGCTGGAACGGGTGGCCGAGCGCAGTGCCAGCGGAGTGACAATCTCTCCCTGTTGTTACCACCTGATCCGCACCAGCCACTATCGCCCGCTGTCGGTAGCGGCCAACGCCAGCGAGCTGGTGTTGAGCAAGGCGGATCTCAAATTGCCGTTGCAGGAGACGGTGACCGGCGGTGCGCGGATCGCCCGCCTGCGGGAGCAGGAAGTGGTGTGGCGGCTCGGGTTTGACTGCCTGCAGCGTCAGGTGCGCGGTATGGATGAGTATCTGCCGGTGCCCAATATGCAAAAGAGCCTGCTGACCGGCACGTTTGAGGCATTCTGCGTTTGGGCTGCAGAGCGCAAAGGGATTGTGCTGCCAACAGGGCTCGACTATCCCGCCTGGTTGGAACACGGGGAGCGCCGCTTTGGTGATGTCGCCCGCATGGAGCTGGTGCGTCATTTGTTTCGCCGTCCCCTCGAGATCTGGCTGGCGCTGGATCGCGCGCTCTTTTTGCAAGAGCAGGGCTATCGGGTCGAAGTGGGGGAGTTCTGTGCCAAACCCATGACCCCGCGCAATATCCTGATCCGTGCCGTGCGTGTCTGACATCCGGCTATTTTGAGCATTTTTCTTGAACATTGATGATGGCTGACAGCTTGAGCTTGTCAGCCATTTTTTTCATCACGAACAATGACCGTATGGCAGGCCACCTTGCCGTCTCGACTGTTCTAAAAATGGGCGAAAGATCACGCTGCGGCGTCTTCGTTTGGGTTCTCTTTCTTTGTTTCAGCTGCACTGAATATCACAAGGTGAAATGGCTCACAAATTCTGCTTATTTCTTAATTCTCATCGTGAATTTAGTTGTTGAAACACCTACTCTTGGAACGCATTAATTCAAACAAGGACGATAAACATGTTCAAACCCAAGCGTTGTGCCTGGCTGATCGCTGCCGCCTGCGCATTGCCAAGCTATGCCGCAATGAGTGCAGCCATGAATATTCAACCCGATCCGCAAAATGCGGGAGGATATGTGATTGCGGCCCCGGATCTGGCAGCCATGGAAAAAGCCAAGACGGCCAATCCCATGTATGCAATATGGGCCAAGGCATTGGCGACCCGGTCAAATAAAATCGTTGATGCCATTGAACCGGGTCTGGCAAGCAATCCTGACAACGTAAAACGGGTTGAACGGGTATTTCCCCAATCTGAATGGGAATATTTAACCCAGATGGCAGCGCCGGAATATACTTATGTCCGCTTCTTGCGAGCCATCGGTAAATTCCCTGCGTTCTGTGGCGAATATACCGACGGTCGCGACTCTGATGCGATCTGTAAAAAATCCATTGTGACGGCCTTTGCGCACTTCTCTCAGGAGACCGGTGGCCATATTGCCAAGGAGAACGTCTCCGATAACCCGCTGGGGTTGGAGGAGTGGCAGCAGGCGCTGGTGCATGTGCGGGAGATGGGCTGGTCAGAGGGACAGACCGGCTACACCACAGGCTGCGGCCAGAACGACTGGCAGAACAAGAAGTGGCCCTGCAGCACGGGTCAGGGGTATTTCGGCCGCGGCGCCAAGCAGCTTTCTTACCACTTCAACTACGGCGCCTTCTCCGAGGCGATGTTTGATGGCGATGCCTCCGTGCTGCTCAACAACCCGGGGCTGGTGGCGGACTCCTGGCTTAACCTCGCTTCTGCCATCTGGTTTTTCCTCACCCCGCAGGCCCCGAAACCGGCCATGCTGCACGTGATTGATCGTACCTGGGTACCCTCCAAACGGGAAGCTGACGCCGGTATCGGCTATGGCTTCGGTACCACCATCAACGTCATCAACGGCGGCATCGAGTGTGGCGAGCAGAACAAGGACAAGGGGCAGCCGGTCAATCGCATCCGCTACTGGGAAGGGCTGGCCAACCACTACCAGATCCCGATCAAGGCGGATGAGAAGAACACCTGCTGGCAGCAGACTCCCTATGGCAGCCTCAATCTTAACGGCGCTACCGACGTGCTCTACACCAACTGGGATGGCAACTGGAAATACTATCCGGATCGCCCAGGCGGCTACTCCTTCGAGTGCGAGCTGGTGGGCTTCCAGACCGCCTACTCGGCGCTGGTGCCAGGCGATTACCAGAAATGCGTGACCAACTTCTACGGCTCCCACGCCAACTGGCCGAAAGTGCGGGTCGTAGACAAACTGACCCCGCCGCCGGTCGATCCGAGTGACCCCCCCATCGGTGGCAACCCGGCTTGGGAAGCGACCAAGGTCTACACCGCGGGCAGCAAGGTGAGTTACAAGGGTGCCGTCTATCAGGCCAAATGGTGGACACAGGGGGATGATCCCGCCAAAGGCGGCCCCTGGGTTGTAGTTCCTGCCAAATAAGATGGCGTAATTTAACTCCCAAAGAGGAGAGGGCGGATAACTCCTTCTCCTCGTTAATTATCAACAGTGCATTACTGAATATTATCTTGTATTTTCAATGGTTCTTATGTTCTAACTGATAAGGTGAGTTTCTATCTGAAAACTGAAATGAAATAGTGTTGAATCAAAGTTAAGAATAAAATTTATATTCAGGTTCGTTAGCCCCCATAAAGTAGCGTCTTATGATGAGTGTAGTGCGCTACTTGCGAATTCATTTTCCACCATAAAATGAAACATCTCATAGCGAATATGAGGAGTATCTTCTCTATTGGTAAACTGTCATTTATCACCTGAAATGGTGAGGTCTTGCTATATCACTCAGCTTTATCTCGGTACATTGTCGCTTATTCCCTTGAGAAAATAGATGTAAACGGCCGGTTTATATTGGTAATCTCTTTGGCTTGTGCAACATTGCAACGAGGGGGCGAGATGAAGGGGGGTTGTCATTGCGGGGCGATCCGTTATGAGATGCTGACTGCACCTTTTGCGGCCGATTTTTGTCACTGTCGGGATTGCCAGCGCACCACGGGGGCACCGGTCGGGGCCTGGATGGACTTTCACGCCGAACAGGTGCAGTGGTTATGCGGCAAACCGACCGAGTATGCGTCTTCAGATTTTATCCGACGGGGATTTTGCGCCGAGTGTGGCTCCACCCTCACGTATCGCAGCACCCAGTACCCTGACTATCTCACGTTGGCTATCGCCTCTCTCGATAATCCAGAGGCTGTTGCGCCAACCTATCACATCCATACCGACAGCCAGCTGCCCTGGTTGTCGATCCAGGACGAGCATCCCCGTTATCGCAAAGGGAAGTAAAACCAAGGTAGCCCCAACAAGGGAGGTTGACATGGAGCTGGTAGTTATCCGCCATGGCGAGACGCAGGCCAATGCGGAAGGGCGTTATCAGGGCGCGTTGGATATCGGGCTCAATGACGATGGCGTGCGCCAGATCTCTAGTCTGGCTGAGAAGGTGGCTGTGGCACAGCAGCCGTTTGATCGGTTGCTGGCATCTCCTCTGCTGCGAACAAGGGAGAGCGCTGCCATCTTGTCTCGCCAGTTGGGATTGCCTGTGGAGCTTGTGCCAGCCTTTCGTGAGCGGGATGTCGGTCAGTTTGAAGGGCTGACGCAGGTAGAGGCAAGAACACGCTATCCCGAACTGTGGGCGCGCAATATCACCCGGCGCTGGGCTGAAGCTCCTCCCAGTGGTGAAACCATTGATGAGGTGATTGCCCGAGTCTCGCAGGGACTCACGGAACTTGCTTCGACCATGCAAGGGGAGCGGATACTACTGGTGGCGCATGGTGTCGTCGCCAAGGTGATCCGCGCCGTAACGATTGCCGGATTTGATGACTTCTTCGAGTGGCAATTGCCCAACGGCGGCATGCTGTCGGTGAGGCTCTCTCTGGCTGATGGTGGTCCACTGCGCTTTAGCCGTCCCCTTGATGGTGGTGATTGAAGAGTGCACCAAAGGCAGAACGAATAAAGCAGCGCTACTGAAGAGAGTCGCGCTGCTTTATTATGTTCGCTGCGGTTGGCTATCTCTGCAGGCACAGGTTAGCAGTGTCACCAGAGGGCAGGGGCGTGCGTCCTTAAGTCGGCTCCGGCTCCTCTTTGCGGCAGCAGTTGCGCCCCTGTTTCTTGGCCAGATAGAGGGCGGTGTCGGCTCGTCTAACCATCTTCTCTACAGTGTCATGGCTGCCCTTGCTGGCACTGATCCCGATACTGATGGTGAGGGAGATCTCAAGAGCCCCGTCCAGTGCATGGTGCTGGGATTCGATGGCGAGCCTGATCCGCTCGGCGCTGGCCCAGGCGAGCTCGAGGGAGGTTTCCGGCAGCAGCACGATAAACTCTTCGCCACCCCAGCGACCCAGCATGTCCACCTCCCGCAGCTGTTTGCTGATCCGTTTCACCAGACTCAGGATCGCCAAATCCCCCTGCTGATGGCCAAAGGTATCGTTGACTTCCTTGAAGTGGTCGATATCGATCAGCAGCAGGCTCATGGTATGGCCAAAACGCTGGCAGCGTTGCATCTCGGCGTTGACCAGCTCGTTGAACCGGCGCCGGTTGGCAATGCCGGTCAGGGGATCCGTGGTGGCGGCGACCTTCAGCTCCTCCACCAGTCGGGCTCGCTCCGAGATATCCCGCAAGATGGCGGTCATCTCGGTGGTCGGGCCCAGATTGATCTTGGCGATGGTCACCTCCAGCGGAAATTCGCTGCCATCGCGGCGCAGACCCATCACTGAGGCGCGGGCATGCATCGGGCGCGAATTGATGGGGGAGCTGCTGAAGGCTTTGAAATAGGTCTCGTGATTGGCGCGAAAACGCTGGGGAAGCAGGGTTTCCAGCCGCTTGCCGAGATAACTCTCGTCGATCCCGAACATCTCGCAGGCGGCGGTATTGATAAGCTCGATGCGCGATTCGCTGCTGACACTGATGATGCCGTCATAGGCGGAGTTGACCACCGCTTCGAAGCGACGGCGACTGGTGGTGAGCGCCTCTTCCAGCTGCTTTTTGGCAGTGATATCGATGGCGGTCACGATGATCCGGTTGATCCGTGCCTGCTCGGGGATGATTGGGGAGAGAATAAAGCGCCACCAACTGGTACGCGACAGGCTGTCGATGGGCAGCTCGCTCTCGAGCCCGGTCTGCATGCGCACACATTCGTGCATTGGCGGCTCGATGGTATTGGTGATGTAGCGGGGAAACATCTCGCTCAGCTGTTTGCCAATGCTGCCAAGGACATCCAGCTCGAACGCCTTGGCAAAAGTATCGTTGGCAGAGACCAGCACAAAGTGATCATCCTTGTCGAGGCTGAACACCGCCACGGCAGCGCCGATGGCGTCGAGAGATGACTTTATGTCGGCATGGGAACCCTGTGTAAACATGCGACCTCCACGGCGAATAACATATTGATATTCAGTATAGTGTGGTCGTTTGGCTAACTACTCTTCGATATCCAGCAACACCAGAATGGCGCTGTCGCCACCCCATTCGCGGGGAGCCTGATGGAAGGCGCGCACATTGGGGTGCTGGGCCAGCCAGCTGGGAATGCGCTGCTTGAGAATATGTTTGCCGATACCGTGCATCACCGAGGCGACGTGAATGTTCTCTTTCTCGCAGAGGGTGAGCAGGGCGGCCAGCTCCTGTTTTGCCTGCTGCTGGTTCATGCCGTGCAGATCGAGGTAGATCTCCGGCGGATAAATGCCCCGCTTGAGCTTTTTCAGCTCAAATTTTGACACATCTTCCCGCACATAACGGGTCGGCCCATCATCGTCGAGATGGGGCTGATACTCATCGCTGAAATAGTGGTCAACCCCAAGCTTTTCGCGGGTTTCGCGCAATTCGCGTTTCTGCTTGACCGGGCGTAACTCGGCCCTTATGGTATCTTGCTTGATTTTCCGGGTACCTTTTATCGCATCGCGGAACAGCAGGGTTTCCTCGTCTGTCGGTGAGGGCGTTTTTTTCATCAGATGCTCATGTATTAGGTATGCGTCTTGCCCGCCAGGTAAACGGGGCTCGGGCCGGATATTACTCGACTTGGAGGTGGATTTGGACAAGATATTTATCGATGAGGTGGTTGCCGAGATGCACACCATCCAGGACATGTTGCGTTGGGCCATGAGTCGTTTCAACGACGCCGGGATTTTTTACGGTCATGGAACCGACAACGCCTGGGATGAAGCTGTGCAGCTGGTACTGCCCGCGTTACATCTGCCACCGGATGTAGACCCGGCCATGCGCCACTCCCGTCTGACCAGCAGCGAGCGTCACCGCATCGCCGAGCTGATTATCCGCCGGGTACAGGAGCGAGTACCTGCCGCCTACCTGACCAACAAGGCCTGGTATGCCGGTTGGGAGTTCTACGTGGACGAGCGGGTGCTCATTCCCCGTTCCCCCATTGCCGAGATGGTGGCCAACCGCTTCGCGCCGTTCCTCAAACATGAACCGACCCGGATCATGGACTTGTGTACCGGCTCCGGCTGCATCGCCATCATCATGGC
The DNA here is from genome assembly GCF_963862045.1 of Aeromonas sp. 159. Classification (NCBI taxonomy): domain Bacteria; kingdom Pseudomonadati; phylum Pseudomonadota; class Gammaproteobacteria; order Aeromonadales; family Aeromonadaceae; genus Aeromonas; species Aeromonas sp. 159. The sequence continues at coordinate 28,269 of NZ_CAWLMI010000017.1, forward strand.
CCACGAGTTCCCGGAAGCGGAAGTGGATGCTATCGACATCAGCGTCGATGCGCTGAACGTGGCCGAGCGCAACATCAACGATCACGGGCTGGAGCAGCAGGTCATCCCGATCCGTTCCGATCTGTTCCGCGATCTGCCGGCGGGCGACAAGTACGATCTCATCGTCTCCAACCCGCCCTATGTGGACTCCGAAGATATGTCGGATCTGCCGGACGAATTCCGTCACGAGCCCGAGCTGGCGCTGGCGTCCGGCTCCGATGGCCTCAAGCTGACCAAGCGTCTGCTGGCCCATGCCGCCGACTTCCTCAAGGATAACGGTGTGCTGGTGGTCGAGGTGGGCAACAGCATGATCCATCTGGAAGCCCAGTTCCCCGAGATCCCCTTTACCTGGGTGGAGTTTGAAAACGGCGGCCACGGCGTCTTTGTGATGAGCCGTGAAGAGCTGGTGCAGTATCAGGATCATTTCGCCATCTACAAGAACTAAGCAGGAGCGCGCATGGCAGGGAACAGTTTTGGTCAACTCTTTCGGGTCACCACCTTTGGCGAGAGCCACGGCCTGGCGCTGGGCGCCGTGGTCGATGGTTGCCCGCCGGGGCTGGAGATAAGCGAAGCGGATCTGCAGGGGGATCTGGATCGGCGCAAGCCGGGGACCTCCCGCTACACTACGCCGCGCCGTGAGCCGGATGAGGTGAAGATCCTCTCCGGGGTGTTCGAGGGCAAGACCACCGGCACCTCCATCGGGCTGCTTATCGAGAATACCGATCAGCGCTCCAAGGATTACTCCGACATCAAGGAGCTGTTCCGGCCAGGGCACGCTGACTACACCTATCACCAGAAGTATGGTCAGCGGGACTATCGCGGCGGTGGTCGCTCCTCGGCACGCGAGACCGCGATGCGGGTAGCGGCGGGGGCGATCGCCAAGAAGTACCTGAAACAGGTGCATGGCATCGAGATCACCGGTTTTCTCTCCCAGCTCGGCCCCATCAAGGCTGAGGCGTTTGACGCGGCGCAGATTGAGCAGAATCCCTTCTTCTTCCCCGATGCGGGCAAGCTGGAAGAGCTCGATCAATATATGCGTGACCTGAAAAAAGAGGGCAACAGTATCGGTGCCAAGGTGCAGGTCATTGCGCGCAATGTGCCGGTGGGCCTGGGTGAGCCGGTGTTTGATCGTCTCGACGCTGACATTGCCCATGCCATGATGGGCATCAATGCGGTTAAAGGGGTGGAGATCGGTGACGGCTTTGCGGTGGTGGAGCAAAAAGGCTCCGAGCATCGTGACGAGATGACCCCGGCGGGCTTTGCCAGCAACCATGCGGGCGGCATTCTGGGTGGGATCTCGTCGGGTCAGGATATCGTGGTGAGCATGGCGCTCAAACCGACTTCCAGCATCACTGTGCCGGGCAAGACCATCAATACCGAAGGCGAGGCTATCGAGATGATCACCAAGGGTCGTCACGATCCTTGTGTCGGCATCCGCGCCGTGCCCATCGCCGAAGCCATGCTGGCCCTGGTGTTGATGGATCACCTGCTGCGCCATCGCGCCCAGAATCAGGGGGTGTTGACCCATACCCCACAGCTACGCTGATCGCAGTTGCTGCACATCGACTGATCGCTCCCTGTTTGGGGAACAAGTTCGACAATACCAAAAAGGCGACCTTCGGGTCGCCTTTGCTATTTCAGGTGGCGGCTTATCCCGTCAATGCTTGCGGAGAGTGCGGGTCAGCAGATCCGCGGCGCCCGGATCGGCATTGAGGCGACAGCTGGGGGGCGAGAACTTGTTGTGGGGTTTGGGCAAGGCATGAATGGCCTCGTTGACTTTGAGGATCTGTTCTTCGCTCACGCTGTTCTTGGCAAACATCAGACTGACCGGCTGGTGGTGTAGCAACAGCTGGCAGCTGATAAACTCTTCGGCCCCCAGCTGGGCCAGCCGGTAGCGGGCATATTGCCACTCCATGATGATGCCATCGAGGCGGCGGGCCAGCAGCAGATCGATCATCCGCTCATCGGCGTTGTATTCGGTCGCCATTTTAAGCGCCGGGCAGCTATCCATCTGATGCATGGGGCGGGTGCCGCGCAACTTGCCTATCTTGAGTCCTTTCTCGTTGCACAGCGCGGGCAGATTATCGAGCTGTGCCCAGCGATCCTGATGGCCGGGAATAGGGTCATTGCTCAGCAGCACATAGGCACTCTGGCGGTAGGGGGTCGAGAAGCGGGCATAACTCTGGCGCTCCGGCAGAGGGAGGGCGGCCATCGCCACATCCAGCTGATCGTGTTCTACCAGATGCAGTGCCCGCGCCCAGGGGAGCTCGCGAAACTTGGGGGCAAAGCCCGCTTGGGTGAGGATCTGGCGGGTCAGGCTGACATCCAGCCCATCCAGCTCACCCCGGTTGTTGATTTGGCTGAAGGGGGGCCAGTGACTCCAGGCCACGGTCAGGGTCTGACTGGCCTGCAGCGCAGGGCTTAGCAGCAGAAGCAGCAGGCCAATCCTTGCCTGCCAGCTGCCGCGGGGACGATATGGCGTGGTCATAGCTAAACCTCGTTATTGTGTTCTTTTATCCCGTGCTTTTGCCCTGCGAGCCATGCCTGCGAGGGCTGATATTGTGTTGCCAGTTAATAGTGTGGTGCTTGCTACATCAATCAACGGGATTATTCGGGGGGCAGGAGGGGGATTTTCTGTTCGTGCTGGGAGGAGCATCACATTTTTCTCGTTTATCCCGGGCAACTCCGTTAGACTGCGCCTCTATTCTTTCCCCTTTGCTCTGCTCCCCGGGGAAATCGTTGTTTTCTCAATAGGCCCAGATCTTGTGAGATGGCATCGGCTCAGCAGAGGAGCCCCACCACAAATCCCCGGCGCCCCTATCTCTAGCAGGTAATTATGAGTTTTACTTCCCTCGGTCTGGCCGAACCCTTGTTGCGTGCCGTTGCCGAACAAGGCTACGACACCCCGTCTCCCATTCAGCAGCAAGCGATCCCCGCCGTTCTGGCTGGCCGCGATCTGATGGCGGCGGCCCAAACAGGGACCGGCAAGACCGCAGGCTTTACCCTGCCGATGCTGCAACGTCTGATGGAGAGCAAGCGCAAGGTTTCTCCGAACCGCATTCGTGCGCTGGTGCTGACCCCGACTCGCGAGCTGGCCGCCCAGGTGGGCGAGAGCGTGCGTAACTACGGCAAACACCTGCCGATGCGCAGCCACGTCGTGTTCGGCGGCGTCAGCATCAATCCGCAGATGATGGCGACTCGCCGTGGTCTGGACGTGCTGGTAGCCTGTCCCGGCCGTCTGATGGATCTTTACAACCAGAACGCCGTCAAGTTCGACGAAGTGGAGATCCTGGTACTGGACGAAGCGGATCGCATGCTCGACATGGGCTTTATCCGCGACATCCGCCGTATCCTGGCTCTGATGCCGAAGAAGCGTCAGAACCTGCTCTTCTCCGCCACCTTCGCCGACGAGATCCGCGAACTGGCCACCGGTCTGCTGGATAACCCGGCGGTGATCGAAGTGGCCCCGCGTAACAGTACTGCCGAACGTATCGAGCAGCTGGTGCACCCGTGCGACAAGGCCAACAAGATCGCGCTGCTGAGTCATCTGGTCACCAGCAACAACTGGCAGCAGGTACTGGTGTTCACCCGTACCAAGCACATGGCCAACCGTGTTGCCGAGACTCTCGACAAGAACGGCGTCAGCGCCGCCGCCATCCACGGCAACAAGAGCCAGGGTGCCCGTACTCGTGCGCTGGCCGGCTTCAAGGATGGTAGCGTCAAGGTGCTGGTGGCGACCGACATCGCCGCCCGTGGTCTGGACATCGACAAGCTGCCGCAAGTGGTCAACTTCGAGTTGCCGAACGTGGCGGAAGATTACGTTCACCGCATCGGTCGTACCGGTCGTGCCGGTGCTGCCGGTCACGCCATCTCCCTGGTTGCAGCCGATGAAGGCAAGCTTATCAAGGCGATCGAGCGTCTGACCAAGCAGAACATCCCGTGCGAGCAGGTGGCCGGTTTTGAAGCCTCCCGCGAGACCCTCGACAACATCGCCCGTGGTATCGGCGCGCCGCTGCGCAAAGAGCCCCGTGATCCGAGCGAGCAGCGCCGTGCGCCGCGTCCGCAAGGTCAAGGCCAGCGTCAGGGGGCCGGTCGTTCCGCCTCCAATGGCAATGCGGGTGGTGCACGTACCGGTAACGGTGGCAAGCCCAAGCCGCAAGGTGGTCAGCGTCCGGCTGATGGCGTTGGCAAACCGGCTCAGGCCCGTCGTCCACGTCGCTCTACCCACAACCAGTAAGCGGCTCGGGAGTTTGACTCCCCAGCTATGCGGTTGACTGAAAAGCCCTGCCAATCTGGCAGGGCTTTTTGTTTTTTCAGCCATGCAATCGGCACTGTGTGGTGCAGCGAGGGCAACGCTAGATGGCGGAGAGGTACTGCTGTTGCATCGCCAGCCAGCGGCCGTTATTGATAAACGCCAGCTGTACCTTGAGCAGGGCCGCAATTTCCGTCCGGTGCTTTTTATCGAGGTAGAGAAAGACCTGCTCTTTGGTGATCTTCTGCCAAGGGGGCGCCAGTGCAGGTTGAGAGGCAGGGCGCATCTTGATGAGCCAATCCACTTTGCCTCGATGCAGTTGGGCAAGCCCTTGCTTCTCATCGTTCAACCAGATGACCTGATAGTTGCCGAGGAAGCGTTCGCACCACTGGATGCCGCGCAGGCAGCCAATCACGGTACCCTCGGCAGGGGGCCAGCTCGGGTTATCCCGTGGCTGACCATAAATCGCCGCCTCCGAGATGGGGGCACCGATCTGCAGCAAGTGGGGATAGGTCTGATCAAAGCCCTTGATCCGGGCCATATCGCCATCGACGGCATGGTCTGCCTCAATCAATTTTTCGCAGCGGGCATAGGTGCAGGGGATCAACTGAAAGTCGATGCCGGCCCGGCCAAACCAGTCATGAATAAAAGGGCGCAATATCGCAGTGTGTTCGACCGCTGCCGCCAGCTTTAGCGGGGTTGCGTGGGCAACGGGAGTCAGCCCGACAAGCAGTAACCAGCCAATCCACTTCATATCGCACTCCTGAATCGGGCTTGTTTAAGCAGCACTGTTGCGACTATCTGTGCAGTGAAGAATAGCCGATAGGGATGGCTGCCAGACCGCTTCGCCAGCTATTCGTGACGGCCGGGTCAGGGGAGCAGCGCCGTGATCAGGATATGGGCCGCGCTCACCAGGATCACAGTGAAGGTCAGCCCCATTCCCGCCACCCGATAACGGAAGTTCTCCGGCGTGCGGCTCATGCCAAATGCATGACAGAGGCGGCCAAGCAGCAAGGCGCTCCCCAGCAGATGGATAAGCCAGGGGGTATGGCTGCCGGTTTCGACGAAATAGATCAGCAGCAGGGCGATGGGGACATACTCGGCAAAGTTGGCGTGTATCCGCATGGCCCGCAGCATGGCGGGGTCATCCCCATGCCCCAGCGCCACCTTGCGGCTATGGCGGGTGCGAATGGTACGAATGCTCAGCAACACAAAAAGCAGCGTGAGCAGGGCCGCGTAAACAGGCAGTATGGTCATGGTATCTGGCTCCTTGTGTGATGATATCGAGTGGCTGGTGTTGAGAGACGCGATATTGCTCGGCATCTCAATGGCTTGCCTTGAGGGTAGCAGCAAACTGCCTTAGCACGATCGTCATCCACTCACTCGCCATCGGCCAAGTGCAGGCGCAAAACAAACAGCCCTGCCGAGGTGGCAGGGCTGTTTTTTGATCATATTGATGGTGGGCAGAGCCCCGTCATTACCCCTCGTAAGGGAGGGAGGAGTGGTGCAGCACGATGCGCACTTTGCCATCATCTCCTTTCTTGAAACCCCAGGTCTTGTCGACCGTGGTCTCCTTGTTGTCGCGATCCACCAGATGCACCTTGCCCATGGTCAGCGCCATATCGCCGTTGATATAGACGGCGGCATTGTCATAGCGATAGCTCTGCCAGTTTTTCAGGGCAAAGCCGCTATCGGCCGGATAGGCGCTGTTGTTGCCGACAAAGTAGGCCAGCGCCCCCTCGCGGTTGGTGCGAAAGGTCTGCTCGCCACCGGCGAGGGTGGGTTTGAACAGCACTGGCCCCTGCTGGTAGCCATAGGCGCTGTCGAGCACCGACTCGGCGGTCGCCTTGGCGCGCTCAATCCCACCGGCACGATAGTCATCGCTGATCTTGATAAGCGCTGCGCCCCAACCATCCTGCGCGGCCTTGATCTCCGCCTCGGTAATATTGTTGTTGGCGATTTCGGCGGCGCTAAGTGCGCCGCTGGCGGCAAGCAGGACGAGGGCAAGGGTGCTCCTCTTGAGGTGCAACATCATTGTTTTCAAACTCCTAAACGCGATAAACGAGCGGGCAGTGTAGCGAAGGGGCATGAACGGTTTTTGAACTGATTATTCAGGGTTGGGTAGTAAAAAGGTCGGTATATAGCTGAAGGTTTGGGTGTTTGTTTGGTAAGGGGCGCACTCTTAATTAATGGCGCATGCCTGTATCCAACTTGATTTCTTTTCCAACAAAAAGTCCCGCCAAGTTAATTGGCGGGGCTTTGCTATTTGGGGCATTCAGTATCGGGGATTACAGCGCTGGCAGCATTCCAAGGCTGACGCTGATCTGGACGCCGACGATCAGCACCCCCATGGCGGCGGCCACTCCCAGCGCCACTACGCCACCCGGGGCGCGGTAATGGTGGGCAGGCGCCTGTTTGCGGCTCTGCCACACCAGCGCCACCGGCAGCAGTACCGCGAGGATTGCCAGCGCAATGGCAGCGTAGCCCAGCGCCATGATAAAGCCCTGCGGGAAGTAGAGGGCAAACAGCAATGGCGGCACGAAGGTGATGAGGCCAGTCTGGCTGCGGCCCTGCCAGTTGTCCTTGCGGCGGGTCACCTTGGCCATAAAGTCGAACAGCCCCAGCGTCACCCCGAGGAAGGAGGTGGCGAGCGCCAGATCGGCAAACAGGTGCATCGCCTGATTAAATGCAGGCCAGCTCACCAGCTTGCCGACGTTGGCCAGCAGGCTGTCCAGCGCGCCACCGGTTTGCAGCAGGGCTTGCTGGCCGAGCAGACCGAGGATCGCTACCTGCCACAGCACGTAGAGGATCAGCGGCAGGGCTGAGCCCCAGACAAAGACACGACGCAACTGCTTGGGGCAGTCACCGAGGTAGAGCATCACACTCGGAATGGAGCCGTGAAAGCCGAACGAGGTGAAGATGACCGGCAGGCCCGCCAGCAACAGGCCCTGACCCAGCGGCATCGAGAGCAGATGCTGCCCTTCGGTGCGGGGTAGCAGCAACGCCAGCACCACCACCATGATCACCAGTTTCACGGTGAACATCAGCCGGTTGAGGTAATCCACCGAGCGGGTGCCGACACAGACCATGCCGCCAAACAGCAGGGTAAAGGCCCATGCCGCCTGCTCCTGGGTCAGGGTCATGCCCGCATCGGCCAGCGCCTGTGCCAGCAGGCTGCTGCCGCCGCTGATGTAGGCGGAGGCCAGCGAGTAGAACAGCATCAGGATACAGAAGGAGGCGATGCGCTTGCCCCAGGGGCCGAGCAGATGATCCGCCAGCTGGTGCAGGTACCACTTGCCGGTGTTGAGGCTTGCCTCTACTTGCAGCATGGCGGTGAAGGCCATCAGGGCCCAGAGGCCGACCATCAACATCAGGGTGGCGGGGCCGCCGAGGGAGGAGGAGGCCAGCGGCAGGGCCAGCATGCCGGCACCTATGGTGGTGCCGGCAATCAACAGGGTACAACCCAGAGTTTTGGTATTCATGTTATCCATCCGAACGTAGCGGTGTCAGTGCAAACATGCGATGTCAGCAGTGACGTCAACAAGAGGGGGCCAATTGGCGTTATCAGAAGGTGCCTCCGGTGATAGGGCCGGAGGCTAGCAATATCGGAACGGGAACATCTGTACCCAAAACCTGTCAGTTGTAAAAGATGGTTGCCACGTTAGCGGATCAAAATAGCGGAAACAACCCCTTTTATACGGATCTTGTGCTGGCTTGTGGCAACAAGTGGAAATAAATGATGACAGCGGTAGCTAATTGCAGAAAAAAGCACCGAAAAAATGATTGGCAGGGGCTCATTGATACAGGTCAGCCAAGTGGTTGCAGCACGGATGGGGGAGTGCCTTGTTGTGGCGTTGGCGTTTAGTTGCGGGGTGAAAGGAGTGTGGAAGCCGGTTTTTAATCGGCCAGACGGTAGAGAAAACAAAGCGGGCGGGTAGGGGGTGTGGGGAAAAACAATAAGGCCAGCCGATGCTGGCAGCCTTATTGTCATCTGTTCGTTTTACCCACCCATTGACAGCAAATCGGGTCTGCTTCGATCAGGTTAGCGACGGCGCTTGAGGGTGCGGCTCACATAGTGCAGCCCGCTCTGGTAGTCGCCATTCACCGCCTTGAGCGCCAGATCCAGCGCCTGGCTCGCCAGCGCGTCGTGCTGCTGGGGTAGGGAGTTGATGCCAAAGGGGAGGAAGTCGAGCAGCCGATCGTCCCCGAAGGTGGCCATGGCAAGCTGGCTCATATCGATCTCTTGCTCCAATAGATAGTCCAGCACTCCCTCCATCAGGATATAGGAGGTAGTGATCAGTGCTTCGGGCAACTGGCCCAGCTGCTGGTGCAGATCCTTGATCAGGCGATACCCCTCAAGACGGGAGAAGTGATCCCCCTCGCACAGGTGGCGAGTCGCGCTATGGCTGGCGACCGCCTGCTCGAAACCGGCTTTTCGCTCCTGACTGATCGTGAGTGCTGGCAGCGCGGTGATCAAGGCGATATGACGCAGAGTCGGGGTGAGCAAGGAGCTGGTGAGATCAAAGCTCGCCTTCTCGTTTTCACTGGCGACGGTGACGAACTTGTCGGCGGCCATCGCCCGATCGATGGCGAGGATCTGGCTGCCTTGCGCCTGCAATTTGCCGTAGAAGGAGTCGTCCGGCGGCAGGCAGCTGGCCACCAGCAGGGCATCCACATGGCGGCTCACCAGCATCTGGGCCAGCTCTTTTTCGGTAGCGGGCTCATCTTCCGAGCAGACAATGAGCAGCTGATATCCCTGCGCCCGGGCCCCCTGTTCCAGCCGTTTGGCCAGCTTGGCGTAACTGGCGTTCTCAAGGTCGGGCAGGATAAAGCCCAGAGTCTTGGTCTGGCCGCCGCGCAGGGAGGCGGCGCGGCTGTCCGGCTGGTAGTTATGGGCGGTGACAACGGCCATCACCTTGTCGCGGGTGGCCTGGCTGATGCGGTATTGGTCGGCCTTGCCATTGATCACATAGCTTGCCGTGGTGCGCGAGACACCGGCGAGGGCGGCGATTTCATCCAGTTTCATCATATTGGCTCTGTTTGAGTTGCAAGGCCCACGGTCACTGCCGGGTGAGGGCACCGAAAAGTGTGCGCGGGATCATATCATTGAAAAGCACTCTTGGTGGGTACTTGATCAATTCGCTGAAACGATTCAGTCTGAGTGTAAGTGAAACGATTCAGCCTGTCAGCAGCGAAGAGACCCAGTGGCCTGAAAATCGGGCCCCGATCACAGTGAACCGTGTTCGGGTCTATTGTCAGCTGGCGAGTTATCCGAATGTTCAATTGTGACGTACCGGCGCGGCCGGAACCTGATGGAGAGTCTCTATGTTGAAGTTGGCGCGAGAGCAGATCTTGCTGGGACAGTCGGTGGCAACCAAGTCGGACGCCATTGCCCTGCTGGCAGGCAAACTGACCGAAGCCGGTCTGGTGGAAGCGGGCTATGTGGATGGGATGCTGGCCCGTGAAGCGCAGCATGCCACCTATCTTGGCAGCGGCATCGCCATTCCCCACGGCACCACCGATACCCGTCATCTGGTGAAGAGCACAGGCGTCATGGTGGCCCAATTCCCTCATGGCATCGAGTGGGACGAGGGGCAGATCGCCTACGTCGCCATCGGCATCGCCGCCAAGTCCGACGAACATCTGGGCATTTTGCGCCAGCTCACCCATGTGCTGGGTGACGAGCAGGCGGCAGCCCAGCTCAAAGAGGCCACCGATGCCGACACCATCATCAACATCCTGACTGGCGCCACTGCCGCCAAAGAGGTGCAATACCTGACCCTGGCTGACTTCCCGGCCGATGATCGCGACCAACTGCTGCTGGGAGCAGCCGCCCGCGCCAAATCGGCGGGCTGGGGCGATGCCGCCATGGTGAGCGCCCTGCTGGCAAGCGATCCCGCCTATCTGGGCGAGGGCGTCTGGCTGGCCCGGGCGCAAGCGGCCCAGACTGGCTGGGTGCTGGCAACGCCCAGCAGCGAACTTCGCGCAGGGGAGCTGCCGGTCAGCGCCATGCTGCTGCTGTGCGCCGCAGATAGCGGCCATCTGCCGCAGCTGGAGAATCTGGCCAAACTGGCGGCTGCTGGTCAGCTGGCGACGCTGGCGGGCAGCGACGGGTTGGCCATGTTGCAGGCAGGGCCAGCGAGCGGTCTTAGTGAAACCTTCACCATCATCAACCCTCACGGGTTGCACGCTCGTCCCGGTGCCATGCTGGTCAAGGTGGCCAAAGAGTTTGAATCAGATATCCGGGTTGCCAATCTGGATGGCAGCGGCGAGGCGGTCTCTGCCAAGAGCCTGATGAAAGTGATCGGCCTTGGGGTCAAGTGCGGGCATCGTCTGACGTTTCGCGCTGAAGGAGCAGATGCCGAAGCCGCCCTCAAGGGGATCGGTGAGGCGATCGCCGCTGGTCTCGGCGAGGGGGCACACTGATGAAGATTGTCACCATTACCCTCAACCCCGCCCTCGATCTCACCACCCGCCTCGAGGCGATGAGCCTTGGCGAGGTCAATCTAGTGAACGAGGCCAACCTGCGCGCGGCGGGCAAGGGGATCAACGTCGCCATGGTGCTCAAGGATCTGGGCCGCGACGTAGGCGTCACCGGCTGGCTGGGCGCTGACAATGAACAGAGTTTTGTCTCCCTGTTTGCCGAGCGAGCGCTGGATGATCACTTTGTGCGCGTAGCGGGCAGCACCCGCATCAACGTCAAGATCTCCGAGCAGTCTGGTCGGGTCACCGATCTCAACCTGCCGGGGCTCACCATCCAGCAAGGGGAGGTGAGCGCGCTGGAGCAGGCCATCGACCAATTGGCTGCACATGCTGAGTGGTTCGTGCTGGCGGGCAGCCTGCCCAAAGGGGTGGCCCCCGATTACTGCGCCCATCTGATCCGCTTGCTCAAGGCCAAGGGCAAGCAGGTGATCTTCGATTGCAGCGGCGCGGCCTTAAGCGAAGGGATCAAGGCGGCGCCGACCCTGGTCAAACCCAATCTGGAGGAGCTGAGCCAGTGGGCAGGCCGCCCCATCAAGACTCTGAGCGAGCAGGCCGAGTGTGCCCGCGCGCTGCAGGCAAGCGGCATCCCCAACGTGGTGATCTCCAACGGCGCCGATGGCCTCATCTGGTTTGCCACAGATGCCGTTTGGCAAGCCATTCCGCCGCGGATGCAGGTGGTCAGCACGGTCGGTGCTGGCGATTCCCTGGTGGCCGGTCTCGCCCATGGTCTCAGCCTTGGCTGGGCGCCGGAGCAGACCCTGCGGCTGGCCACCGCCGTCTCGGCACTGGCGGTCAGTCAGGTGGCGGTCGGCTTTGACGATATCAATGTGCTCAACCCGTTACTTGAACAGGTGCGCGTAGAGCGTCTGGATGCGCTGGCACCGGTTCAGTGCAATACCCCCTCAATGGAAAACTCAGGAGATGCCCAATGAAAGCAATCTTGGTTACGGCTTGCCCGGCGGGCATTGCCACCAGCTTTCTCGCTGCAAAACGGATAGAACAGCATGCCAAACTGGCTGGCTGGGAACTCACCCTCGACGTCGGCTCCAGCGTGCAGCCTCGCCAAGTACCGAGCAAGGAGCAGATTGCCGCCGCCGATCTGGTGCTGGTTGTCGCCAGTGCCCCGGTGGATCTCGCCGCCTATGATGGCAAGCGAGTCTATCAGGGCAGCATGGATCTCGCCCTGCAGGATCCGGCTGCCTTGCTGGAAGCCGCAACCAGCGGTGCCAGCGTCTATCGTCATCAAGCCGCGCCCGCTGCCGCCAAACCGGCCGCCGTTGGCAAGCACATTGTGGCGGTGACCGCCTGTCCGACCGGTGTGGCCCACACCTTTATGTCGGCAGAAGCGCTGGAGACCATGGCCAAACAGCTGGGTTATCAGATCCGCGTCGAGACTCAAGGCTCGGTCGGTGCCCAGAATGCCCTGACCGTCGAGGAGATTGCCGCTGCTGATCTGGTATTCCTCGCCACCGATATCGAGGTGGACATGGCCCGTTTCGATGGCAAGCCGGTCTATCGCACCAGCACCGGCGCTGCGCTGAAGAAAACCCGCGCCGAGCTCGACAAGGCGTGGAGTGAGGCGAAAACCTATCGCCACAGCGGTGCCAGCCAGCCCAAGAAAGAGGAGAAGGCAGGCCCCTACAAGCATCTGCTGACCGGCGTCTCCTTTATGCTGCCCATGGTGGTGGCGGGCGGCCTTATCATCGCGCTCTCGTTCGTGTTCGGGATCGAGGCGTTCAAGGTGGAAGGCACTCTGGCCGCCGCGCTGATGAAGATCGGTGGCGGCTCCGCCTTCGCCCTGATGATCCCGGTGCTGGCCGGCTACATTGCCTACTCCATCGCTGACCGTCCGGGCCTCGCTCCCGGCATGATCGGCGGTATGCTGGCAAGCTCGCTGGGCGCCGGTTTCCTTGGCGGCATCGTGGCCGGTTTCCTGGCCGGTTACAGCGCCAAATACCTGAGCGACAAGGTGCGCCTGCCGACTACCCTGGAAGCGCTCAAGCCCATCCTGATCATTCCGCTCTTTGCCAGCCTGTTTACCGGTCTTGTGATGATCTACGTGGTGGGTGGCCCGGTGGCTGGCATCATGAATGCCATGACCACCTTCCTCAACAACATGGGCTCTGCCAACGCCGTGCTGCTGGGGGTCATCATCGGCGCCATGATGTGCTTCGACATGGGCGGCCCAGTCAACAAGGCGGCCTACGCCTTCGGGGTCGGCCTGCTGGCCTCCAAAACCTACGCTCCCATGGCTGCGGTGATGGCCGCCGGTATGGTGCCGGCACTGGGGATGGGGATCGCCACCTTCCTGGCCCGCACCAAGTTCATCAAGGCGGAGCAGGAAGCGGGCAAGGCCTCCTTCGTGCTGGGTCTGTGCTTCATCTCCGAGGGGGCCATTCCGTTTGCCGCCAAGGATCCGATGCGCGTCATCCCGGCCTGTATGGTTGGTGGCGCCCTGACCGGTGCGCTCTCCATGCTGTTCGGCTGCGAGCTGATGGCACCCCACGGCGGTCTTTTTGTGCTCTTTATCCCGCACGCTATCAGCAACGTCATGATGTATATCGTGGCGATTGCAGCAGGGTCACTGCTGACCGGTGTCTCCTACGCCATGCTCAAGCGCGGTGAAGAGCAGGCCAAGCTGGCCACGGCCTGATAGCTCATCCTCGATAACAGAAGATGATCAATGCCGCCCGGTTGCAAAACCGGGCGGCATTTTTATATGCCTTTTAAACAGAATCGTTGAGCAGCGGTGACTTAGGTTTCGCATATCAGGGCCAAATACTTAACTCTATGGGGAAGGGCCGTAACCAATATCCCGTGTATAGATTGTGCTGCCGCTAGGATAGGGGGAGCTGGCTAGTTCTCGGAAAGCAAATCTATATCAACCGACTGTTACCTATATGTGCATCTGTGTAGATGCAACTTGAGTTGATCATCAGTTAAACAAGACCTGAGGCAGGTTTGCTTTATGTCGAACCTCCTCATTTCTGCGAAAAGAGGATTCAGGTCTCGGTACAACCGAATGCCCTGGTTGGCAAGTATGCATTGAACCAGAGGGTTCCATATCAAATGGATCTTGAACCCTACACCAGACCATTGTAGATCGTCATATATACAACTTTTTGTATGCCAACAAACAAGATTTTACACAGACAAACTCAATTCGCATCATGCTGAACATAGAAGTAGAAAATGGACTTTCTCTGTTACGTCAAAAAGTAAACACGAGTTATCGCAGTGTTCAATGATAGAGAGATAACAGACAAAGCGGCTTTGCAGAACATGGGTATTAATGTGTCTGTGAGTGCACAGGGGAAAAGAGAAATAAAAAAGCCACACCGGTTGGTGTAATGCCGATCAGTTAAGGATCCATTGACCGATCCTTCTGCTGTGTGAAAATCCGAAACCTGTTGATTGGTTTCGGATTTTTTATGCGTATCGCTCAAGCGCTCGACTTCCTCCACGCCAGTAATGCTGCTCAGTTTTAGTCACTCTCAGACCTCATTGCTCCCGAGCTCATCACGACGCTGCTCGCCGAAGAGGATGTCGTGACCCTGCGTCGCCGCCGTAGCCCATGGAGCGTCTGGTCTGGGCCATCTTCCGCCATGTCCCCATGACCCAGCTGGTCAATCAGCTCGATATCCTGTTGCCCGGCGACCGTCCTTTCGTTGCCCCCAGCGCCTTCCTGCAAGCTCGCCAAAAACTGGGGGACAAGAGCATCGAGCGGCTGTTTCACGAGACCGCCTCGCGTTGGCACCAGCAGGCCAACCACCCCGGTTGGGCCAGGCTGCAACTGCTCGCCGTCGATGGCGTGATGTGGCGCACCCCCGATACCCCGGACAATGACGCCGAGTTTGCCAAACCCGGCACCCAGCATGGGGAGACCGCCTATCCGCAGGTGCGCATGCTCTGTCAGATGGAGCTGACCAGTCACCTACTTGTGCAGGCCGTCATGGAGAGCTGCGCCGTCAACGAGATGGTGTTGGCCGAACAGCTTGTCGCACGCACGCCGGACCACTCGCTCACCCTGTTCGACAAGGGGTTTTACTCTATCGGTTTGCTCCATACCTGGCAGACCACTGGCAGCGAGCGGCACTGGTTGCTGCCACTCAAAAAGGGCACACAATACGAGGTGGTGCGCAAGCTGGGGCGTCAAGATGTGCTGGTGCAGCTCAAGACCAGTCCACAGGCACGCAAGAAGTGGCCGCAACTGCCGGACACGGTAGAAGCCCGTTTGCTGACCCGCAACACCAGCGGCAAGGAGCGCCAAGTATTGACCTCCATGGTCGACCCGATGCGCTTCCCGGGGGCCGACATCGTTGAGCTCTACAGCCACCGCCGGGAAATCGAGTTGGGCTATCGGGAGATGAAGCACAGCCTGCAACAGCACCGGCTGACCCTGCGCAGCAAGAAGGCGACGGGGATACGGCAAGAGCTGTGGGGCGTGCTGCTGGCGTATAACCTCTTGCGCAGCCAGATGGTAAAGATGGCGGCGAGTCTGAAGGGATACACGGCGAACCAGTTGAGTTTTCACATGGCCTCGGTGTACCTCATCCATGAACGGAGCTGCATGCCGTACCTGTCACCGGGAAGCATCCCGAAGCGGGTGGCAGACCTGGAGAAACAATCGGGCCAGTTTGTATTACCGGAGCGGAGCGAAGGGAGCGGAGTTATCCCCGCAGTGTGAAGGCAAGACCACAAAAGTATGCGGTGCAAAAAAGCCAATAAAAACAATGCCAGTCAGGCTTAACTGACTGGCATTAAGGCCGTTTGGCCTCTCTTCTCTATCTGGCTGTGGTCGCAGTCAGCGATACGCTTACTTGACGCGCATCCCTGGCTGGGCGCCTTCCTGCGGCTCCAGGATCCAGAGATCCTTACCGCCCGGGCCTGCGGCCAGCACCATGCCTTCGGACATGCCGAAACGCATTTTGCGCGGAGCCAGGTTGGCCACCATCACTGTCAGCTTGCCTTCCAGATCTTCCGGGTTGTAAGCGGACTTGATACCGGCAAACACCTGACGGGTTTCGCCGCCGATATCCAGTTGCAGCTTGAGCAGCTTCTCGGCTTCCGGTACCGCTTCGGCCTTCTTGATAAGCGCGACGCGCAGGTCAATCTTGGCAAAATCGTCATAGGTGATGGTTTCGCTGATGGGGTCATCAGCCAGCGGGCCTGTCACTTTCGGTGCCTGCTCCTTGGCCAAGTCTTCCTTGGATGCCTCGATCATGGCTTCAATCTTCGCCGGCTCGATGCGGGAGAAGAGGGCTTTGAACGGTGCAACGGTGTGATCGACCAGCGGCATCTCGATGCCATCCCAGCTGAGGGTTTCGGCCAGGAAGGCTTCGGCACGTTCGGCCAGCAGCGGCATGACGGGCTTGAGGTAGGCCATCAGCACGCGGAACAGGTTGATGCCGACCGAGCAAACCGCTTGCAACTCGGCGTCAGCCCCTTCCTGCTTGGCGATAACCCAGGGCGCCTTGTCGTCCACGTAGCGGTTGGCCTTGTCGGCCAGCGCCATGATTTCGCGGATGGCGCGGCTGAATTCGCGGCTCTCATAGGCTTCCGCAATAGCGGTGCGGGCGTTGGCGAACTCGGCGTAGAGCTCCGGTTCGGCGCAGGTGGCAGCCAGCTTGCCGCCAAAGCGCTTGGCAATAAAGCCGGCGTTGCGGGAGGCGAGGTTGACCAGCTTGTTGACCACGTCGGCGTTGACGCGCTGCACGAAATCTTCGAGGTTCAGGTCCAGATCGTCGATGCGGCTGTTGAGCTTGGCGGCGTAGTAGTAACGCAGGCACTCTGGATCCAGGTGGTTCAGGTAGGTGGATGCCTTGATAAAGGTGCCCTTGGACTTGGACATCTTGGCGCCGTTGACGGTCACATAGCCGTGCACGTTGACCTTGGTCGGCTTGCGGAAGTTGGCACCTTCCAGCATGGACGGCCAGAACAGGCAGTGGAAGTAGGCGATATCCTTGCCGATGAAGTGGTAGAGCTCGGCGTCGGAGTCCGCTTTCCAGTAGCTGTCAAAGTCGATGTCGCCACGCTTGTTGCACAGGTTCTTGAAAGAAGCCATGTAGCCGATGGGGGCATCGAGCCAGACGTAGAAGTACTTGCCCGGCGCGCCGGGAATTTCGAACCCGAAGTAGGGGGCATCACGGGTGATGTCCCACTGCTGCAAGCCGCTTTCGAACCACTCCTGCATCTTGTTGGCCATCTCTTCCTGAATGGCGCCGGAGCCACGCACCCACTCAGAGAGCCATTTTTCAAACTGCGGCAGGTCGAAGAAGAAGTGCTCGGAGTCCTTCATTACTGGGGTCGCGCCGGAGACGGCAGATTTCGGATCGATAAGCTCGGTTGGGCTGTAGGTGGCGCCGCAGCTGTCGCAGTTGTCGCCATACTGCTCCGGAGATTTGCACTTGGGGCAGGTTCCCTTGACGAAACGGTCCGGCAGGAACATGGATTTTTCCGGATCGAACAGCTGGGAGATGGTGCGGCTCTTGATAAAGCCACCATTTTTCAGGCGGCCGTAGATCAACTCCGCCAGCTCGCGGTTTTCGTCGCTGTGGGTGGAGTGATAGTTGTCAAAGCTGATGTTGAACCCGGCGAAATCGGCCTGGTGCTCCTTGGAGACAGCGGCAATCATCTCTTCCGGGGTGATCCCCATCTGCTGTGCCTTGAGCATGATCGGGGTGCCGTGGGCATCATCGGCACAGATGAAGTGCACCTGATGGCCGCGCATTCGCTGATAACGAACCCAGATATCGGCCTGGATATGTTCCAGCATGTGGCCAAGATGGATGGAGCCATTGGCATAGGGGAGGGCGCAGGTTACCAGCATTTTACGAGGATCAGTTGCCATATTACGTTCTTGATGTGCTTGTTGGGATGATAGAGTGCCGTGCATGTTACCCGAATTGGGGGTAGCCTGCCTAGGGTTGTGGCTATGCCAACCTTGGCAGCACCTGCTGTTACGATGGCAGGCAAGCCACTGATTTGTGTGCGGTAACCGTTCACCTCAAGATAATGACAAGATAATGAGGAGTTAATGGTGATTGATTCAGTAAAACAGATCCTCGCCGAATTTAAGCCAGCAGGCTGGCACAAGGATCTGGTGGATGCCGGATTCGTTCGCGAGATCATCAATCAGGGTCAGGGGCTTACTATCCGGCTGGTCTTGCCGTTTGCCGGTCTCTCGCTGCTCGATCAGCTCAAAGAGAACTACGATGCCAGGCTGCGCAGCGCCACCGGCGCCGCCCGTATCGACTGGGCACTGGAGATTGACGTCGCCAGCATGCCGCGGGCGCAGGGCCTCAATGCCGTGCAGGGCATTCGCAACATCATCGTGGTTGCTTCCGGCAAGGGGGGGGTGGGCAAATCTACCACTGCGGTCAACCTGGCGCTGGCGCTGCAAAAAGAGGGGGCGCGGGTCGCCATTCTCGATGCCGATATCTATGGCCCTTCCATTCCCACCATGATGGGCACCCTCACAGAGCGCCCGGTCAGCCATGACGGCAAGCTGATGGAGCCGGTGATGGCCTGCGGCCTCAAGAGCAACAGCATCGGCTATCTGGTCTCCGAGCAGGATGCCACCATCTGGCGCGGCCCAATGGCGAGCAAGGCGCTGGCGCAGATCCTCCATGAGACCCGCTGGGGCGGGGTGGATTATCTGGTGGTAGACATGCCGCCGGGCACTGGCGATATCCAGCTCACCATGGCCCAGCAGGTGCCGACGTCGGCGGCGGTGATTGTCACCACCCCGCAGGATGTGGCGCTGGCCGATGCCCGCAAGGGGATCGCCATGTTCAACAAGGTCAATGTGCCGGTGCTCGGCATCATCGAGAACATGAGTTACCACGTCTGCAGCGCCTGCGGTCACCATGAGCCGCTGTTCGGTACCGGTGGCGGCCAGAAGATGGCTGAGCAGTATCAAGTGGCGCTGCTTGGCCAGTTGCCGCTACACATCGACATCCGCCAGCACATGGATGATGGCTGTCCGACGGTGTTCGGAGCACCGGAAGGAAGCCTGGCTCAGGCTTATTTGAAGCTGGCGCGCAGGGTAGGGGCTGAACTCTTTTTCAGCGCAAAACCGATTGCGACCCCCCTCTATGCCATGGCGCTGGATGAATAATCGGCGGTCGGTCACTTGAAAGGGAATTGAGGGTGGGCATGACCCACCCTTTTTTATATAATGGATCGGTTTAAACCATCCCCACTGCTCTTCTCTTTTAGGTATTTGTCATGTCTGATACTCAACATTCGTGTGTGATCATCGGTATTGCGGGCGCATCTGCGTCTGGCAAAAGTCTTATAGCCCAGACCATTTATGAAGAGCTGGTGGCCGAACTGGGCGCAGGTCAGATTGGTGTGATCACCGAAGATTGCTACTACCGTGATCAGACCCACCTGACCATGGAAGAGCGGGTCAAGACCAACTATGACCACCCCAACGCGCTGGATCACGACTTGCTGGTACAGCACCTGAGTCAGCTGGTCAAAGGTGACGCGGTAGCCATTCCCCAGTACTCCTACACCGAACACACCCGGATGAGCGAAGTGACCCCGTTTGCGCCGCGCCGGGTGATCATTCTGGAAGGGATCCTGCTGCTGACCGACAGCCGTCTGCGGGATCTGATGGATGCCTCCATCTTCATGGACACCCCGCTCGACATCTGCCTGCTTCGCCGTCTGGTGCGTGATGTGCAGGAGCGTGGCCGTACCATGGACTCCGTGCTCAAGCAGTATCAGAAGACGGTACGTCCGATGTTCCTGCAGTTTATCGAGCCGTCCAAACAGTATGCCGATGTGATCGTGCCCCGTGGTGGCAAGAACCGCATCGCCATCGACATGCTCAAGGCGCGTATTCGCCACATGTTGATTGGTTAAGATGAAACAAGCCGGGTGATGCCCGGCTTTTTTAAAAGCACAATTTGTCAGGAGAGTCGCCCAATGCGTCTGTGTGATACCGATATTGAACGCCATCTGGATGAAGGCAAGATCGTCATTGAGCCACGGCCCGGGGTAGAGCGGATCAGTGGTGTCAGTGTCGATGTGCTGCTGGGTAACGAGTTTCGGGTGTTTCGCGATCATACCGCGCCCTATATCGACCTGAGCGGCCCGAGCAGCGAGATGGCCGATGCCATCGATCGGGTGATGAGTGACGAGATCCATATCCCCGATGGCGAAGCCTTCTATCTTCACCCGGGTCAGCTGGCGCTGGCGGTGACCTACGAGTCCGTCACCTTGCCTGCCGATATCGTCGGCTGGCTGGATGGCCGTTCTTCATTGGCGCGCCTGGGTTTGATGGTGCACGTGACGGCGCACCGGATCGATCCGGGTTGGTCCGGTCGCATCGTGCTGGAGTTCTACAACGGCGGCAAACTGCCGCTGGCGCTGCGCCCGAAGATGAAGATCGGCGCCTTGAACTTCGAGATGCTCTCCGGAGTCGCGGCCCGTCCCTACAACAAGCGGGAAAATGCCAAGTACAAGAGCCAGCAGGGCGCTGTTGCCAGTCGCATCAATCAGGACTGATAACTGGCAACACGGCAACGATTCAAGGGAGCACAAGGTGCTCCCTTTTTGCATGTGGAATCAAACGGATATGGGATTGAAGGTGCTGGTCGGATGAGATTGGCGGGGTAGGGACGTTTTATCACCACTTTTGTCCGTTTTTCTGTCATAAAAACGTCATAAAAATGAAATTATTGGCTTAATTGTCAGCTATTTTTGCCCTTTCCCGCAATCATATGTGGCTTTAATTAATCGATGGCAAGCCGCATAAAGACTGGCTCTAGGATATTTTTTTCCAAAAAGCTCTTTTTTTTTATGGCTGAAATATTTCAATGGTGGCTATGGTGTTGGCCGCCATCTGGCATAATCCGCCGCAACTCATAAACAGGCTTTTTTTTATGTTTGAAATGTTTAGTGGTTTGGGTTTGTGGTGGTCAATCGGTTTGGTATTGGCCGTTTTTTTTGTGCTTGCCTATGAATTTATCAACGGCTTTCACGATACCGCCAACGCGGTAGCAACGGTTATCTATACCAAGGCGATGCCAGCTCACCTGGCGGTCGTTGCATCGGGGATCTTCAACTTTTTTGGCGTCATGTTCGGCGGTCTGGGGGTGGCCTATGCCATTGTCCATCTGCTGCCCATCGACCTGCTGCTTGGGATGGACTCAACCCAAGGGTTGATCATGGTCTTCTCCTTGCTGTTTTCCGCCATCGTGTGGAACCTGGGCACCTGGTTCTTCGGGATCCCGGCCTCCAGTTCACATACCTTGATCGGTTCCATTCTGGGGGTAGGCGGCGCCTATGCCTGGATCACCCATAAACCGGTGACAGAAGGGATCAACGTGGGCAAAGCGATCGACATCATGCTTTCCCTCATCATCTCTCCCACCATCGGCTTCATCATCGCGGCACTGCTGCTGCTGGCGATGAAGCGCATCTGGACCAGCAACAAGATCCACAAAACGCCGGAAGAGCGCCAGCTGGTCGATGGCAAGAAGCACCCGCCGTTTTGGGCGCGTCTGACCCTGGTGGCCTCGGCCATGGGCGTCAGCTTCGTTCACGGCTCCAACGATGGCCAGAAGGGCATCGGTCTGGTGATGCTGGTGCTGATCTGTATGGCGCCCGCCTATTTCGCGCTGGACATGAACAGCCGCTCTTATGACCTGGATCGGACCCAGGATGCCAACCAGCGCATCATGGAGATCTACCAGCGCAACCAGTCCGCCCTCTCTGGTGTCATCAACTTCTCTGCACCGGCAACGGCTCAGGAAGAGCTGATGACCCACTGCTCCGCCGATGGCGTGCTGCAGGCGATGGCCACCCTTGATGCCCGTCTGGGTGCCGTGCGTACTTATGATCAGATGAGCCTGACTGACCGCCGCGAAGTGCGTCGTCTGCTGCTCTGTATTGATGACACCGCCCGCAAGGCTGCCAAGCTGCCGCTGCCAGCCAAGGAGCTGACCGATCTGGCCAAATGGCGCAAGGATCTGACAGCGACCGCTGAATACGCACCGACTTGGGTTATCGTCTCCATCGCACTGGCGCTCGGTTGTGGCACCATGGTGGGCTGGCGTCGTATCGTCCATACCGTGGGCGAGAAGATCGGCACCACCGGCATGACCTACAGCCAGGGCATTGCGGCCCAGATCACGGCAGCAACCTCCATCGGGGTCGCCAGTCTGACCGGTATGCCGGTGTCCACCACCCACATCCTCTCTTCTGCGGTGGCGGGTACCATGATTGCCAATAAATCCGGCCTGCAGAGCCAGACTATCAAGACCATCCTGATGGCCTGGGTGCTGACCCTGCCGCTGACCATGCTGCTCTCTGGTGGCCTGTTCATCGTCAGCCACCATCTGTTTGGTTGATCTGCCGCGTTCATAACGCGCATCACAATGACAATGCCGCCCGGTCGAAAGATCGGGCGGCATTTTTTATATGCTGGATAGGTCGTGTCTCGTGAGCGCAGGAATATGGTTTGCAGGGATGTTAGGAGCGGGTCAGAAATCCCAGCCAGATTGCGGCATCGGTTCAGGTTGATCGCCTTCGCGAGCCTTGCGCCGCGCAGCCTCGACCCGGCGTTTGCGATCCCGGCACAGGCGCATCACCTCTTGTTGCTGGGCAGGGGTCATGGTGAGCCAGTTGAAACGCTCTTCGCGATTGCGCAGGCACCCCTTGCAGTATCCCTTGTTGTTCACTTCGCAGACCCCGATGCAGGGGCTCTGCAGCGGGAATATTTCGAGCTGTTCCATCCATCACCTCGCACATCCTGTCACCTTGTTATAACCCAGCGGATCCCCTTTGGAGAAATCCTGCTTCAAGTGATTGATGTCGTTTGCTTTCCCCCTGCAAATTTGGCATCTTCCCCGCCGAGCATGGCTCTTGGCGTTATATGAGGACATATGAACAAACACGCGTACTGGCTGACCGCCGCAGTGCTGGGACTGGCCGGTTGTGCGGGCAACTCTGACAAAGCAGAAGTGCCCAAAAAACAGACCGACAACAGATGCTTTCTTAACTGCGAGGTGCCGGAAAATCTGGGCAAGCAGTATCTGGACGGGACCTTGCCAGAGGATCTGGTGAGGGTGGAGCGGGTCAATAGCCGTGCGCGTGCCGACTACAGCAAGTTTGGCCCGCAAAGCCGACTGGTATTGGAACGCTCCGGCAAGATGACCCGCCGTTATGGCGAGCTCTATCATCAGCTCTCCCGCTGGGTGGCGGGCGGTGGCAATCCTGCCGACATCACCCGTTACGGTATCAGCCTGGCTCAGCTGGGCGGTGCCGATCGCATGGGTAACGTGCTCTTTACCGGTTACTACTCGCCGGTGCTGGAGGTGCGCCACCGCCCGGATGCCAAGTACAAATACCCCATCTATGCCATGCCCAAATGTGGCGGTCGCTGTCCGACCCGGGCCGAGATCCATCAGGGGGCCCTGGCCAACCGTGGGCTGGAGCTGGGTTACAGCAAATCCCTTATCGACAACTTCCTGATGGATGTGCAGGGCTCCGGCTTTGTCCACTACGGGGATGACGATCGGCTGCAATATCTGGGCTACAGCGGCAAGAACGGCCACGGTTACGTCAGTATCGGCCGGGTACTGATCGACCGCGGTGAAGTGCCCAAAGAGCAGATGTCGATGAAGGCCATCAAGGAGTGGGCCAACCGACAGCCGGAGGAGAGCGTCAAGGAGCTGGTGGAGCAGAACCCCTCCTATGTCTTCTTCGAGCGTCGACCCACCAATGATGTGATCGGCGCCGCCGGTATCCCGCTGCTGCCGCTGGCGGCTGTCGCTGCCGACAAGACCCTGCTGCCGATGGGGACCCCGATCCTCGCTGAAGTCCCTTTGCTAGACAAAGAGGGCAACTGGACCGGCAAGCACCAGCTGCGGCTGTTGATTGCGCTGGATGTGGGCGGGGCGGTGAAGAAGGGCCACCTCGATCTCTACCACGGCATGGGCGAGAAGGCTGGCGTCGCTGCCGGTCACTACAAGCACTTCGGCCGGGTCTGGAAACTGGGCCTGCACCACGGGCCGACTGCCGCTCCCTGGTTGTAATCCTCTGAGGGGTTGGGCGTCTGTCATCGGGCGCCCGAGCAGTGTGAAGAGACAAAAAAGCCGCCGGATTGCTCCGGCGGCTTTCTATTTTGTGCGAGTTGCCAGTCTGTGGCTGCGTCAGCTCTTCTGGATATCCAGCCGGATGGCGCCGACCGGTTTGCAGCAGCAGGGGAGGCACTCCCCTTGGGCGACAAATGCCAGCGGCACCGCAGGATAGTGCACCTTGCCGGCTATCAGCGGAGTGCGGCAGGCGCCGCAATAGCCGCTGCGACACTGGAACTCCACATGATGACCATGGCGCTCCAGGGTCTCCAACACGCTTTCGCCGGGATGGGAGTGCAGCACGGCACCATCCCGGGTATGTACCCGTGGTGCCACGACCGCTTGCTGTTCGGCAGGCGCGTGCGGGGCAGGGGTCAGCGTGTTGGTGGCGTCACTCACAGCTCGAAATCACCCAGATCGTCGGCATTTACTTCGCTATCGATCTGACCCACCAGATAGGAACTTACCTCCACCTCTTGCGGGGCGACTTGCACGTTGTCGGAGGAGAGCCAGGTGTTGATCCAGGGGATCGGGTTCTGCTTGGTGCCGGCAAAGGCTGGCTGCAGACCGACGGCGGCCATCCGCAGGTTGGTGATGTACTCGACGTACTGGCAGAGGATGTCCTTGTTCAGGCCGATCATGGAGCCGCCCTGGAACAGGTACTCAGCCCACTCTTTCTCCTGAATGGCCGCCTCTTTGAACAGCTCGAAGCAGGCCTGTTCGCACTCGGCGGCGATCTCGGCCATCTCCGGGTCATCCTGACCGCTGCGCATCAGGTTCAGCATGTGCTGGGTACCGGTCAGGTGCAGTGCCTCATCGCGGGCGATCATTTTGATGATCTTGGCGTTGCCCTCCATCAGCTCGCGCTCGGCGAAGGCAAAGGAGCAGGCGAAGCTGACGTAGAAGCGGATCGCTTCCAGCGCGTTGACGCTCATCAGGCAGAGATAGAGCTTCTTCTTGAGCTCACGCAAGGTGATGGTCACCTCGCGGCCAGCAACGGTGTGGGTTCCTTCACCGTGCAGGTTGTAGAGGGCGGTCGCTTCGATAAGGTCGTCGTAGAAGTGGCTGATGGAGCCGGCGCGTTTGAGGATCTGCTCGTTGGTCACTATGTCGTCGAACACCTGGGCGGGGGTGTTGACGATGTTGCGGATGATATGGGTGTAGGAGCGAGAGTGGATGGTCTCGGAGAAGGCCCAGGTCTCGATCCAGGTTTCCAGCTCCGGAATGGAGACCAGCGGCAGCAGCGCCACGTTGGGGCTGCGACCCTGAATGGAGTCCAGCAGGGTCTGGTACTTCAGGTTGGAGATGAAGATGTGCTGCTCGTGGGGGGGCAGGGCCTGATAGTCGATGCGATCACGGGAGACATCCACCTCTTCCGGGCGCCAGAAGAAGGAGAGTTGCTTCTCGATCAGCCGCTCGAACACTTCGTGCTTTTGTTGATCATAACGGGCTACGTTGACCGATTGGCCAAAAAACATCGGCTCTTTGAGCTGGTCGTTTTGGGTTTGGCAGAAAGTTGAATAGGCCATGGTTACCAGAATATGTGAATAGAGAAAACAGGAGAGCGGGAGCTTGTCGCTCCCGCCCGGTTATCAGCTCTTGCCGTGACTTAGATTTTGCAAGCCCCGCCAGCGCAACCGTCATCTTGCAGATCGGTCTGGGCATCGTCCGCACCGTCACGGGTGTTGTGATAGTACAGGGTCTTGAGGCCGTATTTGTAGGCGGTCAGCAAGTCCTTGAGCAGCTGTTTCATCGGTACCTTGTTGCCTTCGAAACGGGCAGGGTCGTAGTTGGTGTTGGCGGAGATCGCCTGATCCACAAACTTCTGCATGATACCGACCAGCTGCAGGTAGCCGTCAACGCTCGGTTGCTTCCAGAGCAATTCGTATTGATCTTTCAGGCGATCATACTCGGGCACCACCTGTTTGAGAATGCCGTCTTTGGAGGCCTTGACCGACACCAGACCGCGTGGCGGCTCGATGCCGTTGGTGGCGTTGGAGATCTGGCTGGAGGTCTCGCTCGGCATCAGGGCGGTCAGGGTTGAGTTGCGCAAGCCCACGGACTTGATCTCTTCACGCAGGCTTTCCCAATCCAGATGCAGCGGCTCGTTGCACAGCGCATCCAGATCCTTCTTGTAGGTGTCGATGGGCAGGATGCCCTGGGCATAGGTGGTCTCGCCAAACAGCGGGCAGGGGCCGAACTCGCGGGCCAACTGCACAGAGGCTTTCAGCAGGTAGTACTGAATGGCCTCGAAGGTGCGGTGAGTCAGGGCCAGACCGGAGCCGTCGGAGTAACGGGCACCGTTTTTGGCCAGGTAGTAGGCGTAGTTGATGACGCCGATCCCCAGGGTGCGACGGCCCATGCTGCCCTTCTTGGCGGCGGCAATCGGGTAATCCTGATAGTCGAGCAGGGCATCGAGGGCTCGTACGGCCAGATCGGCCATCTCTTCCAGATCTTCCAGCTTCTCGATGGCACCCAGGTTGAAGGCGGAGAGGGTGCACAGGGCGATTTCGCCACTCTCGTCGTCGATGTTGTTGAGCGGCTTGGTCGGCAGCGCAATCTCGAGGCAGAGGTTGGACTGGCGTACCGGCGCCACGCTCGGGTCGAACGGGCTGTGGGTGTTGCAGTGATCGACGTTCTGAATGTAGATGCGACCGGTACCGGCACGCTCCTGCATCATCAGGGAGAAGAGGTCTACCGCTTTCAGGGTCTTCTTGCGAATGGCCGGATCCTGCTCGTACTTGACGTAGAGCTCTTCAAACTTGTCCTGATCGGCGAAGAAGGCATCGTACAGACCCGGCGCATCGGACGGGGAGAACAGGGTGATGTCACCGCCCTTGATTAGGCGCTGGTACATCAGCTTGTTGATCTGCACGCCGTAGTCCATGTGACGAACACGGTTCTCTTCCACGCCGCGGTTGTTCTTCAGCACCAGCAGGCTTTCCACTTCGGTGTGCCACAGCGGGTAGAACAGTGTGGCCGCACCGCCGCGCACGCCGCCCTGGGAGCAGCACTTCACGGCAGTCTGGAAGTATTTGTAGAAGGGGATGCAACCGGTGTGGAACGCTTCGCCACCACGGATGGGGCTGCCCAGACCGCGGATGCGCCCAGCGTTGATGCCGATACCGGCGCGCTGGGAAACGTAACGCACGATGGAGCTGGCGGTGGCGTTGATGGAGTCCAGGCTGTCGTCGCATTCGATCAGTACGCAGGAGCTGAACTGACGGGTCGGGGTGCGCACGCCGCTCATGATCGGGGTCGGCAGGGAGATCTTGAAGGTCGAGACCGCATCATAGAAGCGCTTGATGTAGTCCAGACGGGTATCTTTCGGATACTTGGAGAAGAGGCAGGCCGCAACCAGGATGTAGAGGAACTGCGGACTCTCGTAGATCTCGCCGGTGACGCGGTTCTGGACCAGATATTTGCCTTCCAGCTGTTTGACTGCCGCGTAGGAGAAATCCATGTCGCGCCAGTGATCCAGATGGGTGTTCAGCTCTTCGAATTCGGCCTGGGTGTAGTCTTCCAGCAGGTGCTTGTCGTATTTGCCCATGTCCACCAGACGAGCCACGTGCTGGTAGAGGTGGGGCGGTTCGAACTGGCCGTAGGCCTTCTTGCGCAGGTGGAAGATGGCCAGACGGGCTGCCATGTACTGGTAGTCCGGGGTCTGCTCGGAGATGAGGTCAGCCGTCGCCTTGATGATGGTTTCGTGAATGTCGGCGGTACGGATACCGTCATAGAACTGGATGTGGGATTTGAGCTCTACCTGGGAGACCGACACGTTGTCGAGCCCTTCGGCGGCCCAGTCCAGCACGCGGTGAATTTTATCCAGATCGATGGGTTCTTTGTGTCCGTTACGCTTCGTCACAAACAAGTTCATTGGCTGATGACCTTCAGTTGATTCCCGAAAAACCATCGCACAATGGCGCCACCCAGGCTCCGGCGGTGTGCGGGAGTTGGGTAGAGATTGTGCGATGAATCACAAGATGTAGTGTTATTTTAAGTTCGAGCTACAAGATAGTGAGGTCAGCCCGCCATTGCAATGTGTGGATAAGTGACGAGCTGTGGATAAATTGTGAGTCTTGCCCCATCAGTTAGTGACCGCTCACAGTGAGCGGGTTTTCATTCGTCCGCTCCGCTAAATGCAAGTCTCCCGATCGAAGATGGAAAATTTAAATAACTTTTTTTGCTTGCGAAACGGGGGGCTTTTTACTAGCAAACGGCGGCTGATTATCCCTTATGCAACAAGGGTCAAAAGCTGTCCAGTTGTCGTAGCCGCGGGTTCAGCGTGGCAAGGGCTTTGCATCAGATAACGGTGGTTTGTGGCCGTTTTGTGACGGCTGCGAGCTTGTCAAATGGGTATCCAACAGGCGGAAAGCTGCCTTTATTATCCATGAATAGGGGCGTGATGGTGGCGCAGGACGCAGGAGCGTAAAGGAAGAGATGCAAGGGGCGAAGAGTCTCTTCGCCCCGTTATCGCATATCAGCCGGTAAGGCTGCGCGTTACGCTTTGGCCGTCAACTCATAGCGCAGCCAGTGGTGCAGGGCCTGCACGGTATCAAAGTGCAGATCGGCGCCCCACTGGGCGGGATCTTCCTCATCATTGAGATAGCCCCAGCCAGCGACGGCGGTGCGCATGCCAGCATTGCGGCCTGCTTCGATATCCCGCACATGATCCCCCACATAGAGGCAGTGAGCCGCCTCGACCCCCAGCTTCTCACAGGCAAAGAACATGGGGGAGGGGTCGGGCTTGCGTACTGGCAGGGTATCGGCACTGACAGTGACGCCGCAGCTGGCAAGCTCTGGCAGGGCTGCCAGCAGCGGCTCGGTGAGAAAGCCCGGCTTGTTGGTGACGATACCCCAGGGGAGCTGTTTCTCGTCGAGCCACTCGATAAGATCCACCATTCCCTCATAGGGACGGGTACCGACGCAGAGATTGGCCGCGTAGTAGTCGAGCAGGGCATTGCGCAGGCGCGTGGCCCCCAGCTCTTCAAGCAGTTCATCGCCGAGGCCCGCTTTCAGCAGCCCGAGCGCTCCGTGGGAGGTGGTCTGACGAATGATGTCGTCAGAGAGCGGCGCAAAGCCTTCGCTGATCAGCACGTGGTTGACGGCGGCACCCAGATCCGGGGCTGTGTCGAGCAGGGTGCCATCCAGATCGAACAGCACACCGCGCAGGGGCAGAGGGTGAGAGGCGTTCATCAACCTTGCTCCGAGCGGACAAACTCCACCATATAGTTGACGTCGACATTCTTGCCGAGCTTGAAACTGTTGGAGAGCGGTGCATAGTGCACACCGCTCATATCCCGCACCAGCAGGCCAGCCGCTTCACCCATGCGACACAGTTCGGCCGGGGTGATGAATTTTTTGTGATCGTGGGTACCCTTGGGCACCATCTTCATCAGGTACTCGGCCCCGATGATCATCATCAGATAGGATTTGGGGCTGCGGTTGATGGTGGAGACGAACACCCGGCCGCCCGGGCGTACCAGAGTCGCGATGGCGCGCAACACGGAGGCGGGGTCCGGCACATGCTCCAGCATCTCCATGCAGGTGACCACGTCATACTGGCCCGGTACTTCGGCGGCATGGGCTTCGGCGGTGATCTGGCGATATTCGAGCTCGACACCCTGCTCCAGGGCGTGCAGGCGGGCGACGCCGAGGGGCTCCTTGCCCATGTCGATGCCGGTGACCCTGGCGCCACGGCGGGCCATGCTCTCGGAGAGGATGCCACCACCACACCCTATATCGAGCATGCGCTTGCCAAACAGACCGCCACTTTTGTCGGTGATCCAGTCAAGGCGTACCGGATTGATTTGATGCAGGGGTTTGAATTCACCTTCCATGTCCCACCAGCGGGAGGCGATGGCTTCAAACTTGGCGATTTCTGTCAGATCGACATTGGCATCACTGTTCATTTTTCGAAGATCCTGTGGCAGGGCGCCCGCTGCTGAGTCATGGGCGCAATCTATTGTCCTGGCGGGCATTATAACGGACGGACTTTGTCACACCAGCCCGATCTGATACCCGATTTGTGGCTTAAGGTATTTGGCTCAGTGTGTTACCATGTCGCGCTGTTTAAGCCAAAGAACAACTAATTAGGGATAAGGCTTTCTATGAGCGATCTGGCCAGAGAGATCACGCCGGTCAACATCGAAGAAGAGCTCAAGAGTTCCTATCTTGATTACGCCATGAGCGTGATCGTAGGACGAGCTCTGCCGGATGTGCGTGATGGCTTGAAACCGGTTCACCGCCGCGTTCTGTTTGCTATGAACGAGTTGGGGAACGACTGGAACAAGCCCTATAAAAAATCGGCCCGTGTGGTCGGTGACGTAATCGGTAAATATCACCCGCACGGCGATAGCGCTGTGTATGACACCATTGTCCGGATGGCGCAGGATTTCTCCATGCGTTACATGCTGGTCGATGGTCAGGGCAACTTCGGTTCAGTCGACGGCGACAGCGCCGCGGCGATGCGTTATACCGAAGTGCGGATGGCCCGCATCTCCCACGAGCTGCTGGCCGATCTGGACAAAGAGACCGTGGACTGGGTGCCGAACTATGACGGCACCGAGATGATCCCGGCTGTCATGCCTACCAAGGTTCCCAACCTGCTGGTCAACGGCTCCTCCGGTATCGCGGTGGGCATGGCGACCAACATTCCGCCTCACAACCTCACCGAGATTGTCAATGGCTGCCTGGCGCTGATCGAAAACGGCGACCTCACCATTGACGAGCTGATGACCTACATCACCGGCCCGGATTTCCCCACCGGCGGCATTATCAACGGTCGTTCCGGCATCGTGCAGGCGTACCGTACCGGTCGTGGCTCCATCTATGTGCGGGCCAAAGCTGAAGTGGAAGTGGACGAGAAGACCAGTCGCGAGACCATCATCGTTCACGAGATCCCCTATCAGGTGAACAAGGCTCGACTGATCGAGAAGATCGCCGAGCTGGTCAAAGAGAAGAAGATCGAGGGCATCAGTGCCCTGCGCGATGAGTCTGACAAAGACGGCATGCGCATCGTTATCGAGATCAAGCGCGGCGAGTCCGGCGAGATTGTGCTGAACAATCTCTACAAGCACACCCAGATGCAGACCACGTTCGGCATCAACATGGTGGCGCTCGATAACAACCAGCCCAAGGTGATGAACCTTAAAGAGATCCTGGATGCGTTCCTGCTGCACCGCCGTGAAGTGGTGACTCGCCGGACCGTGTTCGAACTGCGCAAGGCGCGGGATCGGGCGCATATTTTGGAAGGTCTGGCGGTTGCGCTGGCCAACATTGATCCCATCATCGAGCTGATCCGCCACAGCGCGACCCCGGCCGACGCGAAAGCGGGCCTGGTTGCCAAGGGCTGGGAACTTGGCAACGTGGCCGCCATGCTGGAAAAAGCGGGCGACGACGCGGCACGGCCAGAGTGGCTGGAACCCGAGTTCGGTATCCGTGAAGGCCAATACTTCCTGACCGAACAGCAAGCCCAGGCCATCCTTGACCTGCGTCTGCACAAGCTGACCGGCCTCGAGCACGAGAAGATCCTGGAAGAGTACCAATCTCTGCTGGATCTGATCGCCGAGCTGCTGCACATCCTGGCGAGCCCGGCTCGTCTGATGGAAGTGATCCGCGATGAACTGCTGGCTGTGCGTGAGCAGTATGGCGACGAGCGTCGCACCGAGATCAGCATGTCCAGTGCCGAGATCAACATCGAAGATCTGATCACCCCGGAAGACGTGGTGGTTACCCTGTCTCACCAGGGCTATGTGAAGTATCAGCCGCTCTCCGACTACGAGGCCCAGCGCCGTGGTGGTCGTGGCAAGTCGGCCACCCGGATCAAGGAAGAGGACTTTGTGGAGCGTCTGCTGGTGGCCAACACCCACGACACCATTCTGTGCTTCTCCACCCGTGGCAAGGTCTACTGGCTCAAGGTTTACCAGCTGCCGGAGGCGTCCCGTGGCGCCCGTGGTCGTCCGATCATCAACCTGCTGCCGCTGGAAGAGGGTGAGCGTATCACCGCTATCTTGCCGGTGAAGGAGTATGACGCCGAGAAGTATGTGTTCTTTGCCACCGCCAACGGTACCGTGAAGAAGACCAGTCTATCTGACTTCAGCCGTCCGCTCTCCTCCGGTATTCGTGCCATCAACCTCAAAGAGGGTGATGAGCTGATCGGGGTGGATATCACCGACGGCAGCAACGAGATCATGCTCTTCTCCGACGCGGGCAAAGTCGTTCGCTTCGCCGAAGGCAGCGGTCGCGCCGATGCGGATGTCAGCGATGAGGTCGAAACCGACGATGACGCCGGTAACGATGATGATGGCAGCGACAACGGCGAAGGCACCGAAAGCAAGGGTACCTTCAAGGGCGTGCGTCCCATGGGTCGTACCGCAGCCGGGGTGCGCGGCATCAAGCTGGGCGCCGGTGACAAGGTGGTTTCCCTCATCGTTCCGCGCGGCGAAGGTGCCATCCTCACCGCCACCGAGAACGGTTACGGCAAGCGGACTGCGTTGGCCGAATACCCGACCAAGAGCCGTGGTACCCAGGGCGTTATCTCCATCAAGGTGGATGAGCGCAATGGCAAGGTGATCGATGCGATCCAGGTCGAAGATACCGACCAGATCATGCTGATCACCAACGGCGGTACTCTGGTGCGTACCCGTGTTGCCGAGGTGAGCGTCATTGGCCGTAACACCGGCGGTGTACGTCTGATCCGTACCGGTGAAGACGAGACCGTGGTTGGCCTGCAGCGCATCGCCGAGAGCGACGAAGACGAGAACGACGCGCTGGCCGTTGACGGTGAGGTATCTGAAGGTACCGATACCGCGACCGGCACTGATGCGGTCGATGCTGGGGAAGCGGGCGACGAGTAATCGTCACCTGTTACCCGAGCAACGTCTCTGAGCAAAAAGAGCGACCCTGGTGGTCGCTCTTTTTATTTGTCTGCTTTTTATGACTCTCCGCTGATCTTACGGCTGGATCACTCCTGCAGCCACATTCTGGCGCTGCGGGCGGGAATGGCGACCCGTACCCACTGGCTCTGCACGTTGACCACGGCGCCTTGGTCGAGCACGTCACGATAGTTGCGATACCAGTTCATCTCGAATTTGGCGGTATCGAGCCAATACTCCTGCTCGTAGTCGCACTTGTTGATGCCGACCAGCCCCTGCTTGCCCCGTTTGAACAGCACAAAGCAGTCACCGCTGCCGACCAGCTGCATGGGGTGACCCTGCACCGCATTGTGGAAGCGGATCATCCCCTTGAGATCGGCGCGCTGGTAGTAATCCTGCCAGCGCAGTCCATCCTTGGCTTGAGTCTCGCCGTGATCCGAATAGACCAGCGGCGAGCCACCATCGCGGCCGAGCAGGTAGGCATAGGCCAGCTTCTCGTCAGTCTGGCTTAAGATCTGATAGCGGAAGCCGTCGTTGGTGGGGATGTCGTGGGTCACGGCAAAGGTGACGGCGCGACTGCCCGGCAGCGCCTGACCATAGGCGCCCGGATCCGCCAGCAGGTTCATGCTGCCACCGTAACTGAAGGCACCGCGCAGGGAGGCAAACAGCGGAAAGTCATAGGCTCCCTGGCCGCTGCTGTCGAGGTAGGGTTTGAGGAAGCGCTCGTAATCGGTGCTGCCTGCGCCCCCTGTGGTGATCACCTCGCCAAAGACATGCATCCCCTGTTTGATTTCGGGGGTGAAGATGGCATTGATCTGGTAATCGTTCATGTGCTTGACCGCATCGACCCTAAAACCCTTGATCCCCATCCCCTTGAGTGCCTTGAGATAGGCCTGTTGCTGGCTTACCACCCAGTTATTGGGATCCAGATCAGGCAGCCCCTTGTCACCGGCACCACCACAGAGTCGCCAATACTGGACATGACCCGGATCGCTCCAGTCGCTGATGCACCCTTCGGGATGAAAATCCTGACCGGAGAGGAAGTTTTGCCCCAGATCGCCAAACAGTTTCTGGCGCTCGAAATAGGCCGGGTTGCTGGCGTAGCTTTGCAGCAGCTCGTTGCCAGGATAGTTGAGATCGCTGCGTTTCCAGCTTTCGTTGGCCATGTGGTTGAGCACCACATCGGCATAGACGGCGATACCCCGCGCCTTCATGGCGGCGATCAGCTGCTCGAGATCCTGCTTGTTGCCAAGAGGGGAGTCGACAAGACGCAGATCCTGCGGCTGGTAACGAGCCCACCACTCGTTGCCTGATGACTTGAGAGGCGGCGAGATGAGTACCTGTTTGTAACCGGCCGACTTGATAAGGTCGGCTTTGGCGGTCACTTCACTGTACTTCCAGTTGAAGGCGTGCAGTATGACGTCGGCGTGCGCCAAGGGGGCGATCAGCATGCCTGCGATCGCCCATATTCCCGCTGTGTGTTTCATTATTGTGTCTCTGTTTTTATAGATGCCTGAATGGGCAAGCCAGCTTTGGCGGGAACAGAGTGAGCTGCAATCCACAACCTGCAGATTTGTGACCGCTTTCAGGATGATTTCGCCGAATATGTGAACTGTTTCGGCTTTTCCTCACCACCGCCAGTTGCCTTTTTACAAGTGATTTTTTTGTCATTTCCCTGTCATTCCCTGCCGCTATCCTGCCAGGCGAGTGGTGCGTTGTTGCCATCACCTTCACCGTCAGGAGCTGCATATGACCAGTTGGATCACGTGGGAAATTTGGTGGAGCCGGGTATGGGGCGAGTCAGAGGTGGCGCAGTATGAAGAGGATGAGCACGAAGTGGCTCATGAACCCTCGCGACTACCGGTTGAAATGGTGCAACAGGGTCGGGATCAGCGCGCAGGCTAAGGCGTTAGCCCTCTCTTTAGCGGGTAGCGCTTTCTTGTCGCGACATGGCTACTTCGTTGGAAAATTCTGAAAAGCGGGGTTTCCACAGGATGTGTTGCGGCAGGCCTTCCTCTCAACCTCTTGGCACGCCTGATGTGTGAAGGGCGTGAGCAGGGGGATTTAGAAGAGCGACAGCTGCTCCCCGGGGCGGATAAACCCATCCAGCCTGAGCTGAATATGGCGTTTGCCCAGATCAAGGCGCTTGCTGATAAGGCGAAAGCGCTGGGCCAGCAGATCGGCAAAGAGCCCCTCACCGCGCATGCGGGTGCCGAAGGCGGTACTGTTGAGCCCGCCACCGCGGCTGGCTCGCAACTGATTCAAAATAGCCTCCTTCTGGCCCGGATAGTGGGTATCGAGCCAGTCCCCAAATAGCGGCGCCAACTCGTGGGGCAGCCGCAGCAGGATATAATCGGCGCAGCTGGCGCCAGCCTCGGCGGCCGATTTGATGATCTGCTCCAGCTCCGGTTCATTGAGCCGCGGGATCATGGGGGCGGCCAGAACCCCCACCTGCACGCCAGCGTTGGCCAGCTTCTCGATCACTTTCAAGCGGCCGGCACCCGTGCTGGCGCGGGGCTCCAGCTGTCGTCGCAGGGTTTCGTTCAAGGTCGTCACCGACACCATCACCTGACACAGTCCCTCTCTGGCCAGCTCGGTCAACAGATCGAGGTCGCGCAAGATCATGGCGCTCTTGGTAATGAGCCCGACCGGATGGCGGTGGGCAAGCATCACTTCCAGCAACTGCCGGGTGAGGCGATAGCGCTGCTCGATGGGTTGATAGGGGTCGGTATTGGCGCCAATGAAGATGGTCTGTGGCTGATAGGCCGGTTTGGCAAACTCCCGGCGCAGCAGGTCGGCTGCATTGCGTTTGGCAAACAGCTTGCTCTCGAAATCGAGACCGGGGGAGAGCTCCAGATAGGCGTGGCTGGGTCTGGCATAGCAGTAGATGCAGCCGTGTTCGCACCCCTGATAGGGGTTGATGGAGCGACCAAAGGGGACATCCGGCGAGCTGTTGTAGCTGATGATGCTGCGTGCATCGATCTCCCGCACCTCGGTGCCAGGCACAGAAGGAGTGAAGGTGGCATCCCAATCGGACGATTGCCAGCCGTCATCAACCGCTTCGACAAGGGGGCCGCTAAAACGGTGATCGATATTGTGGGGGCTGCCTCGTCCTGCCATGGTGTGCACCGATACTGTTTATACATACAGTTATTTTGCAGGTGCTCCGGATAAATGACAACAACTGCTGATCGAGCGGGTGCAAAAAGGGTTGTCGTAGGGATCTCTTGCTTGATCGCAACGCTACATTTCGTTTACATAGACGAAATGAGAACTGGATCACGGAAATCATCATGCGCCCCACCATTTCCCGTTGGCTATTTATCGGTCTGATTGCGCTGGTTATCTGGCGTCTGCTTCCGCTCTCCACCGAGCAGGAGATGGCTGCTGCCAACCGTGCCTGGCGTACCGGTCATTTCGATGAGGCGACCCGGATCTGGTCGCCACTGGCCGATCAAGGCCAACCTCGGGCGCAAGCCTTGATGGGCTGGAGCCATGAAGTGGGGCAGGGGAGCGAGCAGGATATCAGCCGGGCCATCACGCTCTATCGTAATTCGGCGCTGGCAGGGGATCCCTTCGGCCAATATCGGCTGGCAGAGCTCTATCTGCGCGGTGTCGGGGTCAAGCGAGATCTGCGCCAAGCCTTTCACTGGATGGATCAGGCTGCCCGTAATGGTGATGTCCCGGCCATGCTGAAAGTCGGTGTGCTTCATCTGATGGGGGTCAGCGGCAGGGTCGATCTGCCTCAGGCGAAACAGTGGCTCTATCAGGCGGCACAAAAGGGCAACAAGCTGGCGCTTCAGGTGCTGCAAGAGCTGGCGCTGGCCGAGGAGGGGAGCAGTGACTTTGACTTCAACTGGCAATCTCTGCTTGGTGAATAGTCGGCAGGCGACTCATTTGACTGTAGAAAATATCTGCAAATCCGATACAGCACGCCCGACTTCTGGTAGCATGGGGCCGTTTTGGCTTGGTTTGTCACGTTAGACATGTGGTTTACGTGTCAGGCCGTCTTCGCAAAGTGCTGTGGAGAACCAAAACATCACCTTTTTGAATCTCTTTTCCATCCCGCATGTGACCTTTGGTAGGGGTCACCACTGTATAAGGAAACACATAATGCCAATCATTACTCTGCCTGACGGCAGCCAACGTCAATTTGCCCACTCTGTTTCCGTCATGGATGTGGCTGCGGACATCGGTCCCGGTCTCGCCAAGGCGTGCATTGCCGGTCGGGTAAACGGTGAACTGGTGGATGCGTGCGAGCTGATCGAAGCCGATGCTGCGCTGGCCATCATCACCGCCAAAGACGAAGAAGGTCTGGACATCCTGCGCCACTCCTGCGCCCACTTGCTGGGTCATGCTATCAAGCAACTTTGGCCCCAGACCAAGATGGCCATCGGTCCTGTCATCGACAACGGCTTCTACTATGACGTTGATCTTGACCGTACCCTGACCGATGAAGATCTGGCTGCCCTGGAAGAGCGCATGCTGGCGCTGGTAGCCAAGGATTACGACGTCATCAAGAAGAAAGTCTCCTGGCAAGAAGCGCGCGATGTATTCGAGGCGCGCGGCGAGTCTTACAAAGTCGAAATCCTGGATCAGAACATTGCCCGTGATGACCAGCCAGGTCTCTATCATCATGAAGAGTACATCGACATGTGTCGCGGCCCGCACGTGCCCAACATGCGTCACTGCCACCACTTCAAGTTGCTGAAGATGTCCGGCGCCTACTGGCGCGGTGACTCCAACAACAAGATGCTGCAGCGTATCTACGGTACTGCCTGGGCTGACAAGAAGCAGCTCAAGGCCTATCTGCAGCGTCTGGAAGAGGCCGCCAAGCGCGACCACCGCAAGATCGGCAAGCAGCTCGACCTGTATCACATGCAGGAAGAAGCACCCGGTATGGTGTTCTGGCACAACGATGGCTGGACCATCTTCCGCGAGCTGGAAACCTTCATCCGCGGCAAGCTCAAAGAGTACGACTATCAGGAAGTGAAAGGTCCGTTCATGATGGACCGCGTCCTGTGGGAGCGTTCAGGTCACTGGGAGAAATATGCCCAGGCCATGTTCACCACCCAGTCCGAGAACCGCGAGTACGCCATCAAGCCGATGAACTGCCCGGGTCACGTTCAGATCTTCAACCAGGGTCTGAAATCCTACCGCGATCTGCCGCTGCGGATGGCCGAGTTTGGCTCTTGCCACCGCAACGAACCGTCCGGTTCCCTGCACGGTCTGATGCGGGTGCGCGGCTTCACTCAGGATGACGCTCACATCTTCTGTACCGAAGAGCAGATCATGGAAGAGGTCTCCGGCTGTATTCGTATGGTCTATGACGTCTACGGTACCTTTGGCTTCGAGAACATCGTGGTCAAGCTCTCCACTCGTCCCGAGCAGCGTATCGGCTCCGACGAGATGTGGGATCGAGCCGAGAAAGCTCTGGCCGAAGCGCTGGAGCTCAACGGTCTGAAGTACGATCTGCAGCCGGGTGAAGGGGCGTTCTACGGTCCCAAAATTGAATTTACCCTGCACGATTGCCTTGATCGTGCGTGGCAATGTGGTACCGTGCAGCTCGACTTTGCCCTGCCTGGTCGTCTGGGTGCCACTTATGTGGGCGAAAACAACGATCGCCATGTACCCGTGATGATCCATCGGGCCATCCTGGGTTCTATCGAGCGCTTCATCGGTATTCTGACTGAAGAGTACGCCGGTCTGTTCCCGACCTGGTTGGCACCGACTCAGGCTGTGGTCATGAATATCACGGACAATCAGGCCGATTATGCGGTGAAAGTAGCCAAAGCATTGAATGATGCGGGCCTTCGCGCAAAAGCGGACTTGAGAAATGAGAAGATTGGCTTTAAAATCCGCGAGCATACTTTGAAGCGAGTACCTTTCATGCTGGTCTGCGGCGATAAAGAAGTTGAAGCCGGTAAGATTGCAGTACGGACTCGTAAAGGGGCTGACCTGGGCACTTATCCTGTTGAAGAGTTCATCGCTCTGTTGACCCAGGAAGTGCAGACCCGCGGACAAAAGAAAGTGGAGGAATAAGCTATAAAAGGCGGAAAAAAACTGGGCAAGCAACCGCAAGCCCGCGCTCACCGGATCAATGAAGAGATCCGTCTGAAAGAAGTTCGTCTGACTGGTCTGGATGGTGAAGCCATTGGCATCACCTCCATTCAGGA
Organism: Aeromonas sp. 159; assembly: GCF_963862045.1. Lineage (NCBI taxonomy): Bacteria > Pseudomonadati > Pseudomonadota > Gammaproteobacteria > Aeromonadales > Aeromonadaceae > Aeromonas > Aeromonas sp. 159. The sequence continues at coordinate 67,189 of NZ_CAWLMI010000017.1, forward strand.
TGCTCTGAACTTGGCCGCAGAGGCCGGAGTTGATCTGGTAGAGATCAGTCCAAATGCTGAGCCGCCCGTTTGCCGGATCATGGATTACGGCAAATTCCTCTACGAAAAGAGCAAAACAACCAAAGAACAGAAGAAAAAGCAGAAAGTCGTCCAGGTTAAGGAAATCAAATTCCGTCCTGGCACTGACGAAGGCGACTATCAGGTAAAACTACGCAACCTGGTTCGCTTTCTGGAAGACGGGGACAAGGCTAAGGTCACCCTGCGCTTCCGTGGTCGTGAAATGGCCCACCAGGATCTTGGTATCAAGGTTCTCGAGCGCGTCAAGAACGATCTGGAAGAGTTGGCCGTAGTCGAATCGTTCCCGAAAGTCGAAGGCCGTCAAGCTGTGATGGTCCTCGCACCTAAGAAGAAATCTTAAGGCCCACAAGAAATTGACTCATGGGGCTTGCCCCACGAGTTGGTTCGCCTTGCGATTTTGTTGTCACTCACAATGCGGAGTATGAAATGCCGAAGATGAAAACCAACCGGGGTGCTGCAAAGCGCTTCAAGAAGACTGGCTCGGGTCGCTTCAAGTGCAAGCACAACCACCTGCGTCACATCCTGACCAAGAAGAGCAGCAAGCGTAAGCGTCAGCTGGGACCGAAATTTATGGTTTCTGCTGCCGACCACAAACGTGTTGTCGCTTGTCTGCCGTACGCATAAGGGGGGATGTGAAAAATGCCAAGAGTTAAACGTGGTGTGACTGCTCGAGCTCGTCACAAGAAAGTAATGAAAGCCGCCAAAGGTTACTACGGCGCCCGTTCCCGTGTTTACCGCGTAGCGGTACAAGCGGTAACCAAAGCTGGTCAGTATGCCTACCGTGACCGTCGCCAGAAAAAGCGTCAGTTCCGTCAGCTGTGGATTGCGCGTATCAACGCTGCAGCCCGTCAGAACGGTCTGTCCTACAGCCGTCTGATCAACGGTCTGAAGAAGGCTTCTATCGAGATCGATCGCAAGATCCTGTCCGATATCGCTGTTCACGACAAAATGGCTTTCACCGCCCTGGTTGAAAAAGCTAAAGCAGCTCTGGTTTAATCCAGTTCTGTTATAAACGCTAAAAGGAGGCTCAGGCCTCCTTTTTTGTATCTGTCATTCACGTTTTTACATCACTTTTTCCTTTCTCTCGTCCATATTCTGTCCACTGTTTTACACGCGCTACATATTTCTCCACATAAGGTGATATGTGCGAGATGACCGATTCTACAACCGCTTTATATGCCAACAAACTGGATGTTTGTTCCACTATTTAAGGAGTTGCGGTGAACCGATAAGACTCGCTTGATATAACAAAATGATTTGTAGGGAGAAAAGCCCACCTTAACTATGGTCAGCGAAGGGGCTTTTTTTGTATTATTCCCCTCTTGACCTTATTTAGCCTAAAGGCTCCTGTACCGGGAGTGGTGACGAGGAAGACATGCAACAGCTTGAAGAAGTAGTCGGCCAAGCCAGAGCCGAAATTGAGGGCGTGAGCGATATCGCTACCCTCGACGAAATCCGGGTCAAATATCTGGGTAAAAAGGGCTTTTTTACCGAGCAGATGAAGGGCCTGGGTGCCTTGTCTGCCGAAGAGCGTCCCGCCGCGGGCGCCGTGATCAACCAGGCCAAACAGCAGGTTCAGGATGCGCTGAACGAGCGTCGTGAAGCGCTCGAAGTCGCCGTGCTGAACCAGAAGCTGGCTGCCGAGACTATCGACGTCAGCCTGCCGGGTCGCCGCATCGAGAATGGCGGTCTGCATCCTGTAACCCGCACCATCGAGCGCATCGAGCGCCTGTTTGGCGAGATGGGCTTCAAGGTTGCCCGTGGTCCCGAGATTGAAGATGGCTTCCACAACTTCGATGCGCTGAACATTCCGGCTCATCACCCGGCGCGTACCGATCACGATACCTTCTACTTCAATCCTGATCTGATGCTGCGTACCCACACCTCGGGCGTGCAGATCCGTACCATGGAGCATCAGCAGCCGCCGATCCGCATCATTGCACCGGGCCGCGTCTATCGTAACGACTACGACATGACCCACACCCCGATGTTCCATCAGGTTGAAGGTCTACTGGTTGACGAGCATGCCAGCTTTACCGAGCTGAAGGGCATCCTGCACGACTTCCTGCGCAACTACTTCGAGGAAGACCTGACCATTCGCTTCCGTCCTTCCTACTTCCCGTTCACCGAGCCGAGCGCCGAAGTAGACGTGATGGGCAAGAACGGCAAGTGGCTGGAAGTGCTGGGCTGCGGCATGGTGCACCCGAACGTACTGCGTTCGGTCGGCATCGATCCGGAAAAATACTCCGGTTTTGCCTTCGGCATGGGCGTTGAGCGCCTGACCATGCTGCGTTACGGGGTCAACGACCTGCGTGCCTTCTTCGAAAACGACCTGCGCTTCCTCAAGCAGTTCAAGTAAGGGCGAGAGAACATGAAATTCAGTAAATCCTGGGTGATGGAGTGGGTCCGCACCGAGTTGAGTGACAACGCACTGGCCGAGCAGATCACCATGGCCGGTCTGGAAGTGGACGCCGTGGAAGCGGTTGCTGGCCAGTTCAACAATGTGGTGGTGGGTGAAGTGGTCGAGTGCGCCCAGCATCCGGACGCCGACAAGCTGCGGGTGACCAAGGTCAACGTGGGTGAAGCCGAGCTGCTGGACATCGTCTGTGGCGCGCCGAACTGCCGTCAGGGCTTGAAAGTGTGTGTGGCCAAAGTAGGGGCGACCCTGCCGGGTGATTTCACCATCAAGAAAGCCAAGCTGCGTGGCCAGCCGTCTCACGGCATGCTTTGCTCTTTCAGCGAGCTGGGTATCGACGTTGAAGCTGATGGCATCATTGAGCTGCCGGCCGATGCCCCCATCGGTACCGATATTCGCGACTACCTCAATCTGAACGACGTATCCATCGATGTGGATCTGACTCCGAACCGTGCCGATTGCCTCGGTATCGCCGGTCTGGCTCGTGAAATTGGCGTGCTCAACAGCGTGGACGTGGTCGAGCCGACCTGGGCGCCGGCTGTTGCCACCATTGACGCGACTTTTCCGATCCGGGTTGAAGCAACCGCCGATTGCCCCCGTTATCTGGGTCGCGTCATCAAGGGGCTGAACCTGCAGGCCCAGAGCCCGCTCTGGATGCAAGAGAAGCTGCGCCGTGGCGGCATTCGTTCCATCGACGCCATCGTCGACATCACCAACTACCTGCTGCTGGAATACGGTCAGCCGATGCACGCCTTCGATCTGGCTACCCTGGAAGGGGAACTGGTGGTGCGTCGCGCCCACGCCGATGAGCCGATGACCCTGCTCGACGGCAACGAAGTGAAGCTCAAAGAGACCACCCTGGTGATTGCCGATGCCAAAGGTCCTGCCTGTATGGCCGGTATCTTCGGTGGTAACCGCACCGGTGTATCCGAGACCACCACCGACATCCTGCTGGAGTGCGCCTTCTTCGCGCCGCTCTCCATCACAGGCCGTGCCCGTACTTACGGTCTGCACACCGACTCCTCCCACCGCTTCGAGCGCGGGGTGGATCCGCAGCTGCAAGCCAAGGTGATGGACCGTGCAACTCGCCTGCTGCTGGACATCTGCGGCGGCGAAGCGGGTCCGGTCATCGAGGTCAAATCCGATGCCCATCTGCCGAAAGCGGCTCCCATCAAGCTGCGTCGCAGCAAGCTCGACAAGGTGATCGGTATCAGCGTGGCTGACGCTCAGGTGGTCGAGATCCTGACTCGCCTTGGCATGCAGGTTACTGTGGATGCTGACTGTTGGACTGCGCTGGCACCCTCCTGGCGTTTCGATATCGCCATCGAGGAAGACCTCATCGAGGAAGTGGCTCGCATCTACGGCTACAACAACATCCCGAACCTGAAACCCGCCGCCTCTCTGGCGATGGTGGAGCAGGCAGAAGGGCAGGTGACCTTGAAGCGCGTACGCGACCTGCTGGTTGACCGCGGTTTCCAGGAAGCGATCACCTATAGCTTCGTTGATCCCAAGACCCAGCAAACCCTGTTCCCGCAGAGCGATGCCATCGTGCTGCCGAACCCGATCTCGGTCGAGATGTCCGCCATGCGGGTCTCTCTGTTCCCGGGTTTGGTGCAGGCTGTCGTTTACAATCAGAACCGTCAGCAGCCGCGGGTGCGTCTGTTCGAACAGGGTCTGCGTTTCATCAAGGATGAAAGCGCCGAGAATGGCATCCGTCAGGAGCCGATGCTGGCCGGTATCATCACTGGCAACCAGAGCGACGAGCACTGGGATATCAAAACCCGCGCAGCCGACTTCTTTGATTTGAAAGGGGATCTGGAAGCGGTGCTGGACTTGACCGCCGAAGGGGCCACCTTTACCTTCGAGCGCACCGAGCACAGCGCCCTGCACCCGGGCCAGAGCGCAGCCATCCTGCGCAATGGCGAGATCATCGGCCACATCGGCGTGATCCACCCGAGCCTCGAGAAGAAGCTGGGCCTCAAGAGCCGCGCGGTGATGTTTGAGCTGGAGCTGGACAAGCTGACCCCGGCCAAGGTGCCTGTGGCTGCCGAAGTTTCCAAGTTCCCGGCGAACCGTCGCGACATTGCCGTCGTGGTCGATCGTCAGGTTCTGGCAGGTGATGTGCTTGCGGTAATTAAAAAAGTTGGCGGAAATCAGGTAGTTGGAATAAACTTGTTTGACGTATACCAGGGTGCTGGTATGGCAGAGGACAAGAAGAGCCTGGCCATCAGTCTTGTATTGCAAGACACCCAGCGCACCCTGGAGGAGAAAGAGATTGCCGAGACCGTAGACAATGTCGTGCGGGCCCTTGGTGAAGAGTTGAATGCATCCTTGAGGGATTGATCTATGGCGCTTACCAAAGCCGACATTGCAGAGCACCTGTTCACCCAGCTCGGGATGAGCAAGCGTGAAGCCAAAGATATGGTGGAAGCCTTCTTTGAGGAAATCCGACAGGCGCTTGAGCGTGGTGAACAAGTCAAGATTTCAGGCTTCGGTAACTTTGACCTTCGTGAGAAGAATCAGCGTCCCGGACGCAACCCCAAGACGGGCGAGGATATTCCTATCAGCGCCCGCCGCGTGGTGACCTTCCGGCCTGGCCAGAAGCTCAAGGCCAGGGTAGAAAATGTTGAACCCAACGAGTGATAAAAAGCCAGGCAGATGCCTGGCTTTTGTTTTCAGATGACCAAATTCCCCGTTTTTCTTCTGGGTGCCGTACTGGCACTGCCGTTGCACGCCAAGCCTTTGCAGACCACAGTGCTGCCGTTGGCGCCGGCGACCCAAGCTTATGTAAATTCACTTAGCCAGCTTTCGCTCTGCTATCCTGCGACGCTTCCTCCACCATACCTGATGGCCGAGGGGGGACTGCTCAAGGATCGTCTCGCCCAGTTGCAGGAGCTGTTCCCGATTCCGCTGGTGCTCAAAGAGCTGCCCGATTGGCAGACATTGCGCAACGGGCTCGCAGAGGGGGAATGCGACATCATTCCCTATGTCGGAACCCGCAAGAAGGCCGTGGAGGGCATGCGGTTAAGTCGTCCGATGATGGAGACCGATGCCGCCATCCTCTACAAGGGAGAAAATCTCAAACAGGCCCGCTTTCTGGTCTACTCGTTGGCAGACTCAGCCCGCCTGCTGCACGAGCTCTATCCTCAGGCGCGCATTATTTCCCTAAAAAGCGGAGAGAAGGTCTACGACGCGCTGCAGAGCGGCAAGGGGGATGCCTATCTGGGGGACTATCTGCAACTGCGCTATCTGATGCGCGAGTTTCCGGCCGATGGTTTGCGCCTGCGCCGCCTGTTTGGTGAGGATCGGATCATCAGCTATCGCCTGATGATGCGTGATCAGCCTGAGTTGGCCAATCTGGTGGACACCCTGATCCGTCATATGCCCGCCGGTACTATCTATACCGATCTTGCTCGCTATCTCGATCAGGGGTCGCTATATGTCAACCAGCCCCACTTCAGCGATACCGAACAGGCCTGGTTATCCGGCCGCGGTCGCACCATTCGCCTGGTGGTCAATCCCGAGTTGATGCCCTATAGCGGCGTCAATGATCTGGGGGAGGCGAAAGGGTGGAGCGCGGATGTGCTGCGCTGGGTCACCCAGGAGACAGGCCTGAAATACAAGCTGGTGTCTGCCGCCAGCAAGGCGGAGGCCGTAGAAAAGCTGCGCCGTGGTGAGGCGGATATGATGGCCGGCTTGCCGGAATCCCCGGCATTGACGGATCAGTTCATTTTCAGCCGGACGATCTCCACCAACCGGTTTGCCTTGATCAGCAAGCGCAAGCTGGCTGCCGATCGCATTACCCAACTCAAGCGGCAGCGTATTCTGGTGCCGGAATCCCTCTACGATCCCTCCTTGCTCGCCCTGCTCGGTGATCAGGAGTGGGTTCGCACCGACGGCCTCGAGCAGGGGCTTGCCGCGATCAAACAGGGCAAGGCTGACGCTATGCTGAGCGAGCTATATCAGCTGCAATATCCCCAGCGTACCAACTTGCTGGAAGGGCTCGATATCGAGGAGCTGGAAGATCGCTTCAGCCTTGGCTTTGCCATCAACAAGAGTCAGACCGAACTGGCTGGGGTGATGGATCGCAACCTGATGGCGCTGACCAGCACCCAGATTGACGAACTTAACCAGCGCTGGCGCCGCTTGCTCGTTGTGCAGCAGCCCGGCGTGAGCTACGCCGCCTGGTTTGGCTCCATCGCCATGGCACTGCTGATCAGCGGTATCGTCATCGGCGGGATCTGGCGCTCCCGCCAGCAACTGGCGAGGGAAGTGGCCCAGCGTCACGCCGCCGAGAAGGCGCTGGCCATCGAGAGCGAGCTGCGGGAAACCATGTTTCAGGCGTTGCCGGTGCCCGTCTATCTGCGCAACAGCCAGGGCAAGGTGATCAAATCCAACAAACAGGGACGACGTCTGGCCCTGCGCTATTCGCAGCAGTTGATGTTGCCGCCGGTTCAGTCCCAAAAGAGTGAAGGAGAGCTGGTGCTGGGGGATCAGGTGTTCGCCTATGCCCAGCATCCGCTGCGGCTGGACAAGCAGGCTCCCGCAACCGATCTCATCGCCCTGTCGGATATCAGTGTGTTGCGTGAGCAGGCCCGTTTTCTGCGTCAGGCAGAGCGCCGCCTGCGCGCCCTGACCAACACCGTTCCCGGCGTGGTGCTGCAGTTTATGTTCGAGCGGGGACGGGTAGGGGGTATCGAGTTTATCAGCCGGGGCTGTTACGAGCTGCTGGGGCTGGCGAGCCAGCAGATCCGACGTGAGCCCAAAAGGGTGCTCACTATGCTGGAGCGCGAGGATCGCCGCCGGGTACGCCGAGAGATGTTCGCCATGTTGCAGGCTGGCAAACCCTTCGCATTCACCATGCGCTATCACCATCCGACCAAGGGTCTGCGCTGGTTGCAGCTCTATGGCCGTGGCCGCAGTCAACCGCAGGGTTGGCGAATTTATGCGGTGATGCAGGATGCCACTGCCCGGGTCGAGCAGGATCAAGCACTGCAGCACTCCCATGAGCAGGCGCAACAGGCAGTTCTGGCCAAGGGGCGCTTTCTGGCCGCCATCAGCCACGAGATCCGCACGCCGATGAACGCCATGCTCGGCTTGCTGGAGTGGCTGGCCAGCACTCCTTTGTCGAGAGAGCAGGATTCGGCGCTGGCACGGGTACGTCAGGCGGGGGATGAGCTGCTCGGCCTGCTCAACGATGTGCTCGACTTTAGCCGCAACGAAAACAGCAAACTCTCCCTCTCGCCCCAGCCCACCGATTTTGCCGAGCTGTGCGAGCACGTGGCGGCAGTGCACTGGACCAAGGCGCGGGCCAAGGGATTGCAACTGCGCCTTAAGTTGGACCCGGCTCTGCCAGCCCTGCAGACCCTCGACCCTCACCGGGTACGGCAAGTGCTCCACAACCTGCTCTCCAATGCCATCAAGTTCAGCCTGCGTGGGGAAGTGGTGCTGTGGGCCGAGGTGGTCGCATCGACCTTGCGCTTCGGTGTGGATGATCAGGGACCGGGGATCACCGCCAAGATGCGCACCACGCTCTTTATGCCGTTCGAGCAGTTTGCCGTAGAAGGGCAGCTGCGGGCGCCGGGCACAGGTCTTGGTCTGGCGATCTGCAAGCAGCTGGTCGAGCAGATGGGGGGGCTTATCGATGTCGAGGGGCGTGTCGGTGGCGGTAGCCGCTTCTATTGCGAGTTGCCCCTGAAGCGGGTGCAGCAGGAGCCGGACTGGCAGCCCAATGTGCGGCAGCTGGCACTCTCTTTACCCCACGATGAGGCGCAAGCGCTCTCGCCCTGGCTTAGTCGATTGGGGATCGCCACCGTCAGCAACGCCGTTGATACGCTGCAAGCGGAGGTGGACGAGAAGGGGCTCTACTATTGGGCCTGGCAAGGGGAGTCCTGGGTGCCCGGGACCATCATCACTCTGCTGCAGCCACGGTTGACCCCGGATCAACCGGTGGCCGGCACCCAGCCCGGGCTCGGCATGCGGGTACTGCTGGTTGAAGATCACGATGTCAATCGCGAGCTGATCAGCCTGCAACTGGGCCAACTTGGTGCCAGCGTTATCACTGCCGCCAACGGGCAGTTGGCGCTGGAGATGCTGGCGAAGCAGGAGGTGGATTTTGTGCTGACCGATCTGCAGATGCCGGTGATGAACGGGGCCGAGCTGTGCAGGCAATTGCGCCAATCCGCCCGTTGGGCCCGTCTGCCGGTCTATGTGATCACCGCAGATCTCAGTGATCAGGCGGCAAGGGAGCTGCAATCCTGCGGTTGCGATGGCCATCTGGACAAGCCGGTCGCCCTCAAGGAGCTGGCGACCTTGCTGCGCCATATTGCCAAAGAGGGGAGCAATGCTGTCGCCCCGACACCGGTTGCCTCGCTGCTGACCGATGAACTGGCCGCCCTTTATCTGAAGGCTACCCGTGATGATTTGGCCGAACTTGAGCGCTGCAGCACAGAAGAAGATGAAGTTGGCGTGAATGCTGCTTTACACAAGTTGAAGGGGGCCGCCAGAATGGTAGGGGCGACTGCGTTGGTGGCGGTCATTGAAGAGTGGCAACAGGCACCCCATCCGATGCTGCAAGCCAGATTGAACCGGGCACTGGATGAGTTCAGCCAGCAGTTTTCAAAGAGGGCTCAAGATGATCATCACTGATGAAGAATTACTGGCGTTGCTCGATTCGGAAGAGCATGAGGCGGCAGGATTTTGCCCCATTGTGCTCTATGCCCTCGACAGCACCGCCCATGAGTTGGCCAGCACCATGACATTGCCCTCCTATGTCACGCTGCACCGTACCCGACCGGATGCCTGCTGGCAGTGGGAAGGGTTGTTTGCGGCAGGTGCCATTGCCCTTTACGACCCCGCCGCTCATCAGCAGGCGGACTACTTCCCCCAGTTGCAGCAGCATGAGGGGATTTACGCTATCGGCGAGGATTGGCTGGGGGGGCTTGCCGCCAGTTACCGTAAATGGTGCAACTGGCTGGCCGCTAACAAGGTGCTGCTGCTCGAGGATCACCCGTTTCAGGGGATGCAATTGCAACAGACCATCGCCGGGTTGGGGCTCTCCTGTCAGTGGGTACAGGATGAATCGGCCTGTCTTGCGGCATTGTCGGCGAGCGACATCAGCCTGCTGGTGTGCGATCTCAGTCTGGTGGAGCAAGATGCCATCAGTTTGCTGATGAACCAGCCCCAGTTGCAGGAGGCCGGGCTGCCCATTGTGCTGCTTTCGGCCCATGAGCAGACGCTGATCGACGGAGCCCGCCGCCTGCTGCACGATGCCGGTTTCAATATTCTGGCGGCGCTGGCCAAGCCGCTTGATTGCGACGAGCTGCTCAGGTTGCTGCGTCGACTCTATCTGGGCCCGCTGCGTCAGCAGCGCTTGAGCGGCCAGCGCCGCTCCATCCGCCGGTGGCAGGGGGAGGTGCAGGGTCAGCTTGGGCTGCTCTCCAGTCCCGCGACCCCTCATCCGGTCTGGCTGGCGGTAACGGGTTTACCCAGCCGCTGGGAGGCGCTCAAGGATTGGCTGACGGAGCAGTCGCGTACCCCGGCCGAACTGACCCTGCTGATCCACCGTCGTGACCACCTGCTCGGCAATGCCGATCGCTTCGCGCTGGTGCTGCAAGCCAGTCTGGCGGGGAGCAAGCTGGCGCTGCTGCTCGATAACAGCCAGCATCTGCCATTCGATCTGCTGGAGCGTTTGCCGCTGCAAGCCTTGCTGCTGGGGCAGGGGATCTTGCCGGAGATGGAGTCCTTGACCGGTGACTCCCTGCTGGGACGCTTTATGGCCCGGGTTCGGGAGCTGGGGATCGTCGTCTATCTGGATGATCCTTACAACCTGCTCGACGTCGAGGTGTGGCGAGAGCGCGGTATGACGGGGCGCTGGTAAGCCATGCCGCGCTACCTCTGCTGGCCCATGCACCGGGAGCGCCTTGGCAAAGGACTGGAGGGCTGGCCCCATCCGGTTTCCCGAGCTGCGCTGCCACTGGCGATGCAGGTCTCCGGGGTGCCTTGCCTGCTGCGCGAGCTGCATGGGGTGGCGCCTACCCGCATGCTGGCCGCTTACGATGCATTGAGTGAAGAGAGCATCTATCTGCGCTTTATGCGTCCGAAACGGACGCCGCCACCGGAACAGGTGGCCCAATTTCTCAATTACCATCCCGAACAACAGATTTCGCTGCTACTGACCGATCTGGCCGGTGAGCCGCTGGCTCAGGCGCAATCAATCCGCCGCCGCCTTCATCCCGATCGGGCGGAGTTTTCTTGCATCGTAGCGGATCACTTTCAGCACAAGGGGGCGGGGAGGCGCATTCTGCTGGCGCTGGCACTGCTGGCTAGAGCGGACGGGATCCGGGAGTGGACGGCGGAAGTGCTGGCCCAGAACCGGCCCATGCTGACCCTGCTCAAGCGCCTTGGTTTGCCGCTGACCCTGGTGACCGGGCGGGAGATGGTCTTTGTCAGGCTGGATCTGTCGGTACTGGATGCCTGGTTGCCCGTGCCGCCAGCGGCGCCGCTTAAGACCAAGGGCGAATAGTGACACTTTTTTCCCTGTGCTAAGGTCACATTTATTGTGCGGGGATAGACGGAGCAGCTTATGGCGCAGTCATATAAACATATCGTGATCCTGACCGGCGCGGGGATCTCTGCCGAATCCGGCATCAAGACTTTTCGTGCCTGCGACGGTTTGTGGGAAGAGCACAAGGTCGAGGATGTGGCGACACCCGAGGGGTATGCCCGGGATCCCGAACTGGTGCTGCGCTTTTACAACTCCCGCCGCAAACAGCTGCAACAGCCCCAGGTTCATCCCAATCCGGCCCACTATGCGTTGGCTCGTCTCGAGCGACTGCTGCCCGGTTCGGTGACGCTGGTCACCCAGAACATCGACAATCTGCACGAGAGCGCTGGCAGCAAGAACCTTATCCATATGCACGGCGAGCTGCTCAAGGCCCGCTGCCCCGAGTCCGGTCAGGTGATCGAGTGGCGCGGCGATCTCCATCAGGACGAGCTCTGCTCCTGCTGCCAGTTCCCCCAGCCGATGCGTCCCCATGTGGTCTGGTTTGGCGAAATGCCGCTCGGGCTGGATCGCATCTACAGCGCGTTGGCCCAGTGCGATCTCTTTATCTCCATCGGCACCTCTGGCGCAGTCTATCCTGCCGCCGGGTTTGTCCATGAAGCGGGATTGAACGGGGCGCACACCATCGAGCTCAATCTCGAACCGAGCGAGGTAGGTAGCCAGTTTGACGAAAAACGCTATGGCCCAGCCTCTCTGCTGGTGCCCGCCTATGTCGATGAGTTGCTGGAGGCGTGCGGCATTCATCAACCGAGGCAAGTCGAGGGGCACAACTGGATGGAGATGCGCGGCCCCTGAGCTACTGTGCGACGGGACAGTTGCAATGGTTCGGTGAAATCGCCACACTGGCAACCATTTAAAAAATGGGACGCAGTTGGCGCAAATTACCATGACCGCAGTAAAGCAATGGATCGCTTTTTTTCTCCTGATGCTGGCCAGTGCCAGTGCATCGGCCTCCATCCCCCTGATGACCCTGGTACTGCCAGATGGCCAGCAGGTGACCCTCGATGAGGCGGCCCTCTCCTCCTTGCCACAGACCGAATTCACCACCACTACCCCCTGGACTCAGGGCGCTCACCACTATCGCGGGCCGACCCTGTCAGCCGTGCTGGCGGCGAAAGGGATCCCGGATGCTCGCAAGATCGCCGTCTCGGCCCTCAACGGCTATCAGCAGGTGGTGGATCTGGCCCTGTTCGACGGCGTGCCGCTGACCCTGGTGCGTCAGGAGGACGGCAAACCGCTGACCCGGCGCAACAAGGGGCCGCTCTGGCTGCTCATCCCGTTCACCACCTATCCCAAGCTGGACGTCCCTGCCATTCACAACTGCATGGTGTGGCAGGTGACCCGCATCGAGATCGTCGATTGATGGGGCTATCCCGCCAAAATCTGCTGTTGGTTGCGGTGTCGCTGCTGTTTCTGCTCTCGTCGGGCAGCAGCCTCTATCTGCAGTATCGGCAGGAGCAGCTGGTCGATACCTTCTACCGCAATGTCCACTGGAACATCAGCCAGGTAATGCTCGAATCCCAGCGTTTCCTCTACGACCTGCAGCTCTATCGGGCTGGCAGATTGTCGATGGAGACCCTGAGCCTTGATTACGATCTGCTGTGGAACCGGCTCGATATCTTCCTCATCAGCAGTGAGACCGCCGAGATGCGCCAGCGGCACGGGCTCGGCAAAGTGCTGGCCACCCTGTTCGAGCAGATCAAGCAGCTCGAACCCCAGATGGAGGCCGGTGCGCTGCGCGAGGGGGCTGAGCTTGCCCGCTTGCAGGAGGCGATCGCCAGCCAGACCCGTCTCATCGAACAGATAGGGGATCAGATCCTCTCCGGCCAGGAGCGGGAGCATTCGGTCAGCCAGATCCGCAACAGCCTGTTCTGGCTGCAGATCTGGCAACTGATCCTGTTGCTGACTGGCGGCGCTCTGGTTGCTGCCCTCATTCGCGCCAATCTGGCGAACCGTCGGCTTGCCCTGCTCGATCCCCTGACCCAGCTTGGCAACCGCCGTGCCCTGCAGGAGCAGCTCTCTCGCGCTCTGCATGCCGATGATGTGAGCGCTTTGGTGGTGCTCGATCTCAAGCGCTTCAAGCAGGTCAATGATCTGCTGGGTTATCAGGTCGGTGATCGGCTGTTGCAGATGGTGGCCAACAAGCTGCAACAGGCCCATGGCAGCCACGCTTACCGGCTCGGCGGAGATGAATTTGCCGTGGTGCTGACCAAGGCGAATGATGCGCTGGAAACCGCCATTCATGAGCTGGTGGATCTGCTCCATTTCGAGTTCGTGACCCGGGAGTGCAGCTTCGATCTGGCCTGTCGACTCGGGGTCGCCAAGGCGCAGCAACAGGATGCCGCCCGGTTGCTGGATCAGGCCATCTTGGCCCTCAACCAGGCCAAGCGTAGCCAGGAGGGGGCGATCAGCTGGTTTGAGCCAGCCATGCTGCAGCAGTTGCAGTTGAGTCAGCAGCAGCTTCATCAGCTGCGAGAGTGGCTGG